>NZ_DAIQNN010000047.1:0-24699 GCF_036788415.1 Rubrimonas sp.
GATCGTCCCGATGTTCACATGCGGCTTGTTCCGCTCGAATTTCGCCTTCGCCATCGCCTTCAAGCCCCGTTGCCAGAGTGGGTTCCCAGAGTGGGTTTCGCGCGCCGCGCGTCGCTTATCCTCAACGAAATCGCAGCGCAAGCCGTTTGCGGCGACGCCGGAGGTGTTATGTGTGCCGCAGTATGGCGGTGTTCGGACGGCGCGAGAGGAAGGGTTGGGGCTGGCGGCTGCGGCAGATGCTGTGGCCGGACAGCGGCCATGGCCGGGCCGTCCGCTATCTGTGGGCGCGGCTCAAGCGCCTGCCGGCCACGCCGCACGCCATCGGCGCGGGCTTCGCCTCGGGCGCGGCGGTGTCGGTGCTGCCGCTGATCGGGCTGCACTTTCTGCTCGGCTTCGCGCTGGCCTGGCTCGCGCGCGGGAACATGGCGGCGGCGGCGCTCGGCACGGCGGTGGGCAATCCGCTGACCTTCCCCATCTTCTTCTCCGCCGCCAACCGCCTCGGCAAGTGGATGACCGCGACGCCCAACGGCGGCGCTGACCCCGTCGCCGAAACGCTCGCCGAGCGCGAGGCCGAGATGCTGGCCTCGGGGCTCGACCCCTCGCTGCTCGCGCAGCTCTGGCCGACGCTGAAGGTCACGCTGATCGGCGGGCTTCCGCTCGCCGTGATCGCCTTCGCGGTCTTCTATGTGCTTGCGCGCGGGCTCGCCGCGAAGTTCCAGGCGGCGCGGCGGCGACGCGCCCGGAAGCTCGCGGAGCGCCCCGATCCCGCGCCGCGCGGATGACGCGCCCCGCCTGCGAGAGGCGCACGGCCCCGCTTGGGGCGACCGACCTTTCCATGCTAGTCCAGCCTGCGACGGGCGGCGCGACGCCGCCGATGGCTCCGGAGACTCGCCGATGACTGGCGCCCCCTTGCTTGATCTGCGCCGCGCGGTCGCCTGCGCGCTGCTCTGCGCCGCCCTCGCCGGCTGCGCGACCGATGAGGACTTCGCCGACGACGTCCGCCCGGCAGAGGACATCTTCGCCGAGGCGCAGGCGCTCGAGGCCGAAGGCGACATGCTCGGCGCCGCCGCCCTCTATGACGACGTCGAGCGGCTGTATCCCTACGCCCAGATCGCAAAGGACGCGGTGCTGGCCTCGGCGCGCGCGAACTATATCGGAGGCAAATACGATGAGGCCCGCCTCGGCGCGGAGCGCTTCCTCAGCTTCTACCCCTCCGATCCCGCGGCGGCCGAAGCGCAGTATCTCATCGCGCTGACCTGGTATGACCGGATCGTCGATGTCGGGCGCGATCAGGGCGCGACGCGCGAGGCGCTGGCGGCGCTGCGCGAGACCGTCTCGCGCTATCCAGGGACGGAATACGCGCGCGCGGCGGCGCTCAAGCTCGACCTCGCCAACGACCATCTCGCGGGGAAGGAGATGGAGATCGGCCGCTACTACCTCAAGCGCGACCTGCACATCGCCGCGATCAACCGCTTCCGCTCGGTCATCGAGAATCACCAGACCAGCAGCCATACGCCCGAGGCGCTGCACCGGCTCGTCGAGGCCTATCTGGAGCTCGGCGTGATCTCGGAGGCGCAGACCGCCGCCGCCGTGCTCGGCCACAACTTCCCGGGATCGGACTGGTATTTGCGCAGCTATGCGCTGCTGACGGGCGTCGAGGCGGCGCCGATCGAGAACCGCGACAGCTGGATCAGCCGCTCCTACAGGCAGGTGGTCAAGGGCGAGTGGCTCTGAGCTGCGGGAGGGGCCCCGGGCGATGCTGCGCGCCCTCTCGATCCGCGACATCGTCCTGATCGACGCGCTCGACCTCGAGCTGCGCCCCGGCCTCAACGTGCTGACCGGCGAGACCGGGGCGGGGAAGTCGATATTGCTGGATGCGCTGGGGCTCGCGCTCGGGCGGCGCGGGCGCGGCGAGATGGTGCGGGCGGGGGCGGGGGAGGGCTCGGTCACCGCGGTGTTCGCGCTGGCGCCGGCGCATCCGGCGCGCGCGATGCTCGCCGAGGCGGGCTTCGAGGCGGAGGACGAACTGATCCTTCGGCGCGTCGTCTCGGCGGACGGGCCGTCGCGCGCTTTCGTCAACGACCGACGCGCCACCACCGAGGCGCTGCGCGCGCTCGGCGACGCGCTGGTGGAGATCCACGGCCAGCATGACGAGCGGGGCCTGCTGAACCCGGGCGGCCACCGCGCCCTGCTCGACGCCTTCGCGGGCCTCGACGGCGAGCGCGCCGCCTGCCGCGGGGCGTGGCGGGCGCTCGCCGAGGCGGAGACGCGCCTGTCGACCGCCGAGGCGGCGGCGGCCGAAGCCGCGCGCGACGCCGACTGGCTGCGCCACGCCGCCGCCGAACTCGACGCCTTCGCGCCCGAACCGGGCGAGGATGCGGCGCTCGACGCGCGCCGGCGCCTGTTGCGCGCAGGGCAGGCCATTGGCGAGGAGCTGGCGCGCGCGGCGCAGGAGATCGGCCCGCAGGGCGCGGAGGGCGCGCTGTCCGATGCGACGCGCCGGCTCGACCGCGCCGCCGCCTCGGCGGAGGGCGCGCTCGACGCGGCCCTCACGGCGCTGGAGCGCGCGATGACGGAACTCGGCGAGGCGCAGGCCGCCGTCGAGGCGGCGCTGCACGCGCTCGACTTCGATCCGCATGCGCTCGAGCGCGTCGAGGAACGGCTGTTCGCCCTGCGCGCGCTCGCGCGCAAGCATCAGGTCGCCCCCGACGCGCTGCCCGAGCTGGCGGCGGAGCTGTCGGCGCGTCTGGCCGCGCTCGATCACGGCGCCGAGCGGATCGCCGCGCTGCGCGCCGAGGCGGCGCAGGCGCGCGCCGCGCATGGCGCGCTCGCCGAGGCGCTGTCGGCCCGCCGGCGCGCCTCCGCCGCCCGGCTCGACGCGATGGTGGCGGCGGAACTCGCGCCGCTGCGCATGGAGCGCGCGCGCTTCGCCACCGAGATCGCCGGGGACGCCCCCGGCCCCGAGGGGATCGACCGCGTCGCCTTCACCGTCGCGCCCAATCCCGGCGCCCCGTCGGGGCCGCTCGCGCGCATCGCGTCGGGCGGCGAGCTGTCGCGCTTTCTGCTGGCGCTCAAGGTCTGCCTCGCCGCGCGCGCCGACGGGCTGACGATGATCTTCGACGAGATCGACCGCGGCGTCGGCGGGGCGACGGCGGACGCGGTGGGCCGGCGCCTCGCGCGGCTGGCGCAGGAGGCTCAGGTTCTGGTGGTCACCCACAGCCCGCAGGTCGCGGCCCGCGGCGCGCATCACTGGCGCATCGCCAAGACCGAGGATGCGGGCGCGATGCGCACCCGCGTCGCGCTGCTCGCGCCAGAGGAGCGGCGCGACGAGATCGCCCGCATGCTGGCCGGCGAGACCGTGACGGCGGAGGCGCAATCCGCCGCCGCCGCGCTGCTTGCGAGCTGAGCGCGGCGGCTTCCCTTCGCAGGTGCGGCGACCCGACGCCGCAGCGACGTGTGGCGACATCGCGTTTTCACGAACGCAGGCGCAACGTTTCAGCCGTGCCCGACTGGAGCCTGCGTCCGTGGACCTGCAAGATCTCGATCCGCGCCTGTTGCGGTTGACCTACGCCAGCCGCGCCGCCGACTGGCTGACGAGGTCGGATCTGCGCGACATCGCCCGCACCGCCCAGACCCGCAACCGCGCGCTCGGAGTGACCGGGCTGCTGCTGCATGTCGACGGCGATTTCCTGCAGATCCTCGAAGGCCCCGCCGGCGCTGTGGAGAAGCTCTACGAGCGCATCGAATCCGATCCCCGCAATCGCTGGGTCACGCGGCTGGCGACCGAGCGCATCCTGCGCCGCGCCTTCGAAGACTGGGCGATGGGCTGTTTCGACGTCGAGCCCGGCGCGCTGGCGGACGACCCCTTCATCGCCTTCGAGTCCGACCCGCCGCGGCTGCGCCCGCGCTTCAG
The DNA here is from genome assembly GCF_036788415.1 of Rubrimonas sp. NCBI lineage: Bacteria > Pseudomonadati > Pseudomonadota > Alphaproteobacteria > Rhodobacterales > Paracoccaceae > Rubrimonas > Rubrimonas sp. The sequence goes on from NZ_DAIQNN010000047.1 coordinate 3,914, forward strand.
CGGCGATTTCTCGGTGTTTCTCGACCAGTTCTACGCCCGCAACCGTCTGCGCGGACGCGCCGAGGAATTCGCGCGCGCCATGTGACGGGGCTCGGCGCCCTTTCCTGTTGACGCCGCCCGCGCGCGCCGCTTGATGGGCGCATGAGCGCGCCTCTCCTCTATCTCTCCGTCGCCCTGGGCGGCGCCATCGGCGCAACCCTGCGCTTCGCCTTCGGGCGCTGGGCGCTGCGCGCCTTCGGCCCGGACTTCCCCTGGGGGACGTTCGGCGTCAACGTGATCGGGTCGTTCGCGATGGGGCTGCTCGCCGCGCTGATCGTCGAGCGCTTTCCCGGCGACTGGGGCCGCTATGCGCCGTTCCTGATGAGCGGCGTGCTCGGCGGCTTCACCACCTTCTCCGCCTTCGCGCTCGACGCCTTCGGCATGATCGAGCGCGGCGAGGCGCTGAAGCTGCTGGCCTACGCCGGCGGGTCGGTCGCGCTGACGCTGGCCGCCTGCATCGGCGGCGTCGCGCTGGGGCGGGCGCTCTGATGCCCGGCGTGCGCCATCTGACGATCGGGCCCGAGGAGGGCGAGCTGCGGCTCGACCGATGGATGCGCCGCCAGTTCCCCGAACTGACGCAGGGGCGCATCGAGAAGATGCTGCGCAAGGGCGAGTTGCGGGTCGACGGCGCGCGGGCGAGCGCGGCGACGCGCGTCGCGCCGGGCCAGACCGTGCGCCTGCCGCCCTGGCCCGACGATCTGGCGGCGGCGGCGCCGGCGAGGACCGAGAAGCCCGCGCCGAACGACGCGGACGCGGACTTCATCCGCGACTGCGTGATCTTCATGGACAGCCATGTGCTGGCGCTGAACAAGCCGCCGGGGTTGGCGGCGCAGGGCGGATCGGGCGACATCCGCCATCTCGGCCAGTTCGAGGAGGCGCTGAAATTCGAGCGCTCCCAGACCCCGCGGCTCGTGCACCGGCTCGACCGCGACACCTCGGGCGTGCTGGTGTTCGGGCGGACCGCGCCTGCGGCGGCGGCGCTGGCGCGCGCCTTCGCATCCCGCGCGGCGCGCAAGCTGTATTGGGCGGCGGTGGCCGGCAAACCGAGCCCGGCGCGCGCGAGCATCCGCTTCGGGCTCGTCAAGGCGGGCGGGCCGCGCGGCGAGAAGATGCTCTGCGTGCCGCCCGACGCCGTCGCCGCCACCGAAGGCGCCCGCCGGGCCCTGACCGACTACGCCGTGATCGACAGCGCCGGGACGCGCGCGAGCTGGGTCGCCCTGCGCCCGGTGACGGGCCGCACCCACCAGCTGCGCGCCCATATGGCCGAGATCGGCCATCCGGTCGTCGGCGACGGGAAATATGGCGGCTCGGGGCAGACCAACGAGGGCTCGGGCTGGGGCGCGCAGCTCGGCGGGTCGGTCAGCCGGAAGCTGCATCTGCACGCCCGCCGCCTGCGCATCCCGCATCCCGCCGAGCCGGGGCGCATCCTCGACCTCGCCGCGCCGCTGCCGGAGCACATGGCGAAGACCTGGGCGATGTTCGGCTGGCGCGAGGCCGACGCGCCGGACGACCCGTGGGCCGACTGAGATGACGGGCTTCGAGACGTTGAGGCTCGAGACCGACGCGCGCGGCGTCGCCCGCCTCACGCTGAACCGCCCCGACAAGCGCAACGCGCTGTCGGCGCGGATGATCGCCGAACTGACGGAGGCCGCCGCGCGCCTCGCCGCGGACGCAGCGGTGCGCGTCGTGGCGCTGGACGGGGCGGGAACAACCTTCTGCGCCGGCGGCGATCTCGACTGGATGCGCGCGCAGTTCGACGCGACGCGGGCCGAGCGGATCGCGCAGGCGATGGCGCTGGCGCGGATGCTGCAGGCGCTCGACGCGCTCCCCAAGCCGCTGATCGGAAGGGTCCATGGCGCGGCGCTCGGCGGCGGGGCGGGGCTCTGCGCGGTGTGCGACGCGGTGGTCGCGGCGGCGGACGCCCGCTTCGGCTTCACGGAGACGCGGCTGGGGCTGATCCCCGCCACCATCGGACCATACGTGATCGCGCGGATCGGGGCCGGGCCGGCGCGGCGCGTGTTCTTCTCCGGCGCGACGTTCGACGCCGCGGAGGCGGAGCGGCTGGGCCTCGTGGCGCAGATCGCGCCGCCCGAGGCGCTGGACGCGGCGGTCGAGGCGGCGGTCGCGCCTTATCTGGCGGCGGCGCCGGGGGCGGTGTCGCGCGCCAAGGCCCTCGCGCGCGCGCTCGGACCCCGCATCGACGAGACGACCTTGCGGATGAGCGTCGAGGCGCTGGCCGACGCGTGGGAGGACCCGGAGGCGCAGGAGGGCGTTGCGGCCTTCTTCGCCCGCCGAAAGCCGCACTGGAGTTTCTGAGGCGTCAGGATGCGTCGTCCTTGCCGGTTCGACCGGAGACGCGGGCTGCGGCGCGCCCGATCAGATGCGCGCCGACCGGGCCGGTCATCAGCAGGAAGGCGACGCAGCCGACCGCCCGGCTCGCCACCCCCGGCTCCTCCGCCGTCAGCGCGAGCGCCAGCCCGACCAGCCCGACGCCCAGCGTGCCCGCCTTGGTGGAGGCGTGCATCCGCATGAACACGTCGCCGAGCCGGATCAGCCCGACGCCCGCGACCAGCGTGAACGCCCCGCCGAGCAGCAGGGCGGCGGCGGCGACGGTCTCGACAACGCTCACAGCCGCCCCCGCCGTTCCAGCAGCCGCGCGAAGGCGACGGTCGCGAGAAAGGCGACCAACGCCAGCGCCAGCGCCGCGTCGAGATAGGCGTCGCGCCGGGCCGCCAGCGCCAGCAGCATCAGGAACGCAACCAGCGTCATCGCCACGAAGTCGAGCGCCACGACCCGGTCCGCCGCCGTCGGCCCCAGCGCCACCCGCAGCGCGCCGAGCGCGAAGGCCGCGATCAGCATCGCCCCGCAGCCCTGCGCCGCGAGGGCGAGGATCCCCTCCAGCCGCGTTTCGAACAGCATCATCGCAACGCCTCCAGCACCGGCCGCTCGAGCGCGGCTTTCATGTCCGCCGCCATCTGAGCCGGATCGTCGTCCGACATCGCGTGGATGCTGAGCGCGCCGCGATCGGCCGCGACGTCTACCGTCAGCGTGCCCGGCGTCAGCGAGATCAGATTGGCGGTCAGCAGGATCTCGACATCGGAGCGCGCGTCGAGCGGCATCGTGACGAACTGCCCGCGCGGGCGTGAGAACGGGTTCAGCACCGTCGCCGCGACCTGAACGCTCGACACCACGAGTTCATAAAGAAAGCGCAGCAGCAGCAGAACCGCAGCGACCGCGCGCGCGTGATAGCGGTTTTCGCCGAAAAGCCCGCGCGCGGGCCACAGCGCGGCGAAGCCCACCGCGAAACCCGCCGCGAGCCCCGGCGAGGAGAAGTCGCCCGACGCCGCCGCCCAGCCCAGCATGATCAGCAAATTGACCGCGAAAATCATGGCATTTCCCCCGCCATCCGTTCGGGGCGCGGCCCGAGCACCGCCTCGATATAGCCGTCGCGGTCGATCAGCGCGCCGGCGGCTTCGAGCGCGAGGCCGTGCGCCGGCCCGACCGCGATCCCCGCCAGCGCGATCAGCCCGACCAGCGCCAGCGCCGGCGCCACCATCGCGGCCGGGGCCGGGGCGGGCCGCCAGTCGGGGTCGGGATGCGGCTTCCAGAACGCCTCCGCCCAGATCTTCGTCATCGAGTAGAGGGTGAGCAAGCCCGTCGCCAGCGCGATGGCGCCGGCGAGCCACCAGCCCTGCGAGAAGCTCTCATGCAGGATGAAGAACTTCGCCCAGAAGCCCGACAGCGGCGGAATCCCCGCCATGGCCAGCGCGCTGACCAGATAGAGCAGCGAGAGACCGGGCCGCGCCGCCCACATGCCGCCCATGCGCGACAGCTCCTCCGAGCCGGCCAGCCGTGCGGCGATGGCGCCGGTGAGAAACAGGTTGGTCTTGGCGAGCATGTTGTGAACGAGGTGGAACAGCCCCGCCGCGAGCCCCAGCGGCGTCGCCAGCGCCAGCCCGAGGCCCATGTAGCCGATCTGACTGACGATGTGGAATGCGAGGATCTTGCGCACGCCGTATTGCGACGCCGCCCCGAGCGCGCCGATCACCATGGTCGCGAGCGCGGTCGCCAGCAGCAGCGCCTGAAGGCCCGGAGTCTCCCTGATCTCGAAAATCAGCGTGAACACGCGGTAGAGCGCATAGACCGCCATCTTGGTCAGCAGCGCCGAGAACAGCGCGGTCACGCTCTGCGAGGGCGCGTGGTAGCTTTCGGGCAGCCAGAAGAAGAGCGGGAAGAACCCCGCCTTGGCGGCGAAGGCGAAGAACAGCAGGCCCGCAGGGGCCAGCACCGCCGCCTCGCCCGACCGTCCCTCCAGCGCGACGGCGAGCTCCGCCATGTTGAGCGCGCCGGTCGCGCCGTAGAGCATCCCGACGCCGAGCAGCATCGCGATGGTGGCGACGAGGTTCATCGCGGCGTAGCGGATCGCGGCCTCGCGCAGTTCCGCGCCGCCGCGCAGCGCCATCAGGCCGAAGGCCGCGATCAGCGTCACCTCGAACCAGACATAGAGGTTGAACAGATCGCCCGTCAGGAAGGCCCCCGCCGTCCCTCCGAGCAAAGCATGGGCGAGCGCCGAGAAGCCCCGCCGCTCCTCGGCTTCCGTCACGTCGGCCAGCGCGAACACCAGCACCAGCCCGCCGACGAGGCTCGCGGCGAGCAGCATCCCCGCCGAGAGCGCGTCGGCGACCAGCGTGATCCCGAAGGGCGCGGGCCAGCCGCCCATCGTCTCGACCACCGCCCCCCCGGTGAGCGCGCGCGCGAGCAGCGCCGCCGCAAGCCCGACCTGCGCCGCCGCGGCCCCGAGCGAGACGGCGCGCCGCGCCTCGGGCCGCATCCGCAGAAGCCAGAGCGCCGCGGCGGCGGCGAAGGGGACCAGCAGCGAGGCGGCGAGGGGGAGGGCGGGGGCCGTCACGGCGTCCCTCGCGCGCGCACCACCAGCGCCAGCATGAAGGAAAACAGGCCGAAGCCGATCACGATGGCGGTCAGCGCCAGCGCCTGCGGCAACGCGTTGGCGACGCCGGGGTCGGGCGCGGCGGCGCCTTCGGCGATCAGCGGCGGCGCCGCCCAGCTCAGCCGCCCGACCGTGACGATGGCGAGGTTCACGCCGTTGGAAGCCATGGCGAGCCCCAGCAGGAAGCGCACGAGGTCGCCCGCAAGCATCAGCCAGATCGCGACGCCGAACAGCAGCCCGCAGAGCGGCGCGAGGGCGATCTCCATCAGCTCTCCTCCCCTTCGACCGGTTCTTCCTCGGCGTCGTCCTCCGCGTCGCTCTCCAGCGCGAAGAACAGCGCGCCGACGGCGCCGACCACCACCAGATAGACGCCGGTGTCGAAGAGCAGGATCGAGCCGACCGCGACGCCCGCCTCCTTCAAGGGCCAGACGCCGCCCAGAAACCCCTCGCCGGCCGCGAGCCCCCAGAGCCCCGCGGCGAGGGCGAGGCCGACGCCCGCCATCGCCACCGCCTCGGGGCCGGCCTGGAGCGCCGCGCGCGCGGCTGCAACGCCCTCGGCCTTGGCGTAAAGGCACAGCGCGATGGCGGCGAGCAGGCCGCCGATGAAGCCGCCCCCCGGCGCGTTGTGTCCGCGCAGCAGCAGGAACACCGAGAAGGCGAGGATCAGCGGCGTCAGGAACCGCGTCGCAGCCGTCAGGATCAGCGAGTTCATGCGCGTCGGCCCCCCTTCAGCGCGGCCACCGCGGCGATGGCGGCGAGCGCGACCACGACGATCTCGCCGAGCGTGTCGAGCGCGCGGAAATCGACGAGGATCACGTTGACGATGTTGCGCCCGAGCGCCTCGGGCCAGGACGCCGCTTCGAAGAATCGGGTCGCGGCGGGGTCGAAGGGCGCGGCGAGCGCCGCCCAGATCGCCAGCGTCACGCCGACGCCCGCAGCGACGGCGATCGCAACGGCGACGGGGCGGACGCCCGCGCGCGGCATCTGCGGCAGGCGCAGCAGCGCGACGGCGGCGACGACGACGATCAGCGTCTCGACCAGAAGCTGCGTCATCGCCAGATCGATCCCGCCGAACAGCGCGAAGATCGCGGCGACCCCGGCCCCCGACACGCCGAGCGCGGTCAGCGCCGCGAGCCGCCCTCGCGCGAACGGCGCGATCAGCGCGCCGACGGCGGTCAGCGCGATCAGCCCCGCCTCGAGCGCGTCGATCTGCGGCCAGCCGGGCGAGGGCGGCCGCGCGCCCAGCGCGAGCCCCCCGAGCAGCAGCGCCGCCATCGCGCCGAGCATCACCCGCAAATGGCTGGCGAGCCGCCCCGGCGCGAGCGCCGCCTCGGTGAGCGCCGCCAGCGCCTTGAGCCCCGCCAGCCCCCGGTCGAAGCCGGCGCTCGCCCAGGGAAGGAAGGGCTCGATCCGCATCAGACCGCGCCGCAGACGCGCGCGGAAGACGAACCCCGCCGCCGTCAGCGCGAAGGTCAGCACCGAAAGCAGCAGCGGCAGGTTCAGCCCGTGCCAGAGCTTGAGCTGCACCTCGACGCCCTCGCCCCGGATCGCCACCGCCATCGGCTGCACGATCAGCGCGTCGAGCGCGCCCGGCGCGATGCCGAAGCCCAGCGAGGCGAGCGCCAGCGCCGCGGGCCCGGCGAGCATCGGCCATGGCGCCTCGCGCGGGGACGACGCCGGCGCGCGCAGTTTGCCGAGGAAGGGCTTGAGCGCGACGATGCAGCCCACCGCCGCGACCATCGCGTTCGACAGCACCGCGGCGCCGGCGAAGATCAGCGGCTCGGTCGCCACCGCCAGCGCGCCCTCGTATTTCAGCTCCTTGCCGATGAAGCCGAGCAGCGGCGGAAAGCCCGCCATCGAGAAGCCCGCCGCCAGCGAGATCGCCCAGGCGACCGGCATCCGCCCCCGCAAGCCCTCGACCGCGCCGAGCGTGCGCGAGCCCGCCTTCTTGTCGAGCACGCCGACCATCAGGAACAGCGCGGCCTTGTAGAAGGCGTGGACGACGATGAAGGTCGACGCCGCGACGATCGCCACCGGCTCGCGCGAGCCGAGAAACATCACGATCGAGCCGAGCCCGGAGACGGTCGTGTAGGCCAGCATCAGCTTCAGGTCGGTCTGGCGCAGCGCCCAGATCGCGCCGAGCAGCATGGTGGCGCCGCCGCTGAGCGTCAGCGACCAGCTCCAGACTTCGGTCCCGCCGAGCTCCGGCGACAGGCGCGCCAGCAGATAGACGCCCGCCTTCACCATGGTCGCGGAATGGAGATAGGCGCTGACCGGCGTCGGCGCGGCCATCGCGCCGGGCAGCCAGAAATGGAACGGGAACTGCGCCGATTTGGTGAAGCAGCCGATCAGGATCGGGATGAGGAAGCCGAGATAGGCGGGATGGGCGCGCAGATCGGCGCCGATCGCGGCCATCTCCGACAGCCGCCACGTTCCCGCCGCCATCGCCAGAACGACGAGCCCCGCCAGCAGCGCGAGCCCGCCGAGCCCCGTCACCAGCAGCGCCGTCAGCGCCTTGGCCCGCGCCTCGGCCTTGTGGTGGTCGAAGCCGACGAGCAGCCACGAGATGACGGTCGTCGCCTCCCAGAACAGGAACAGCGAGATCGCGTCGTCGGCCAGCACGAGCCCGACCATCGCGATCTCGAACAGTCCCAAAAGGACGAGGAGGCGCTTCAGGCGGGGATCGGCGCGGAAATATTCGGCGGCGTAGAGCAGCACCGCGGCGCCGACGCCGGTCGCGAGCAGGGCGAAAGTCAGCGACAGCCCGTCGAGCCTGAAGGCCAGCGCGACGCCGAAAGCGGGCGCCCAGTCGACCGCCCAGGTGGGCGTGGCGCCTTGCGAGACCGCCGGCGCCCACCCAGCGAACCACGTCGCCGCCAACGCCGACAGGAGCGCCGGCGCGTTGCGCCAGAGGCCCGCCGGCGCTGCGGCGCGAAGGCTCGGAGAATCGGGCATACAGACGAGTCCGGACGAATTTCGGGCGCCGATCCCCCTCGGCCGTCATCACCTATGTCGCGGGGGCCGTCCCGCAAGCGCTTCGCCCGCGCTTCACGCCGAGTTTTTCACCGTCGTCGTCCTATTCCTCGGCGCTTTCCGCCAGCGCGCCGAGGGCGCCGCGGTCGAGAATGCGCAACTCGCCGCGCGAGAGCGAAATCCAGCCCTCGCGCTTCCACAGCGCCAGCGTCTTGGCGACCGCCTCGCGCGTGGCGCCTGCGAAATCGGCGAGTTCGGCCTGCGACACCCGCACCGCCCCGTCCGGCGCGCCGACCTTGACGGCGAGCGCCAGCAGGCGGGCGGCCAGCCGCGTGGGCAGCGGCAGGAACGCCCGCTGCTGGAGGTGCTCGCTGTTGGTCCGCAGCCGCGCGCACAGGATCTCGATGAATTCGAGCGCAAGCTCGGGGTCGCGGCGGATGATCGCGAGCAGATCGCTCCGGCGCACCCGCCGCAGCAGTGCCGGCCCGAGCGCCGCCGCGCCGGCAGTGCGTCGCCCTGCGAACAGCCCGATCTCGCCGAACACTTCGCCAGGCGTCATGATCTCGAGGGTCAGCTTGCGCCCGCCGGGAGACATCACGCTGATCTCGATTTCGCCGTGGTCGACGATGTAGAAACAGTCCGCCGCGTCGCCCTGCCCGAACAGCGCCGCCCCCGCCTCCACCCGCACGGGCGAGGCGGCGCGCGCGACGGCGGCGAGCAGCGCGGGCGAGGCGGAGGAGAAGACCGAGCGGGGCGGCGGCTCGGCGCTCACCCCCGTCGCCTCAGGCGGCCCGGGACGAGACGGATTCGGTCAGCACGGCGTAGATCGCGGAGGCGTCGCCGCAGGAGCGCAGCTTGGCGCAGGTCGTCGGGTCGCGCAGCGCGCGAGAGACGCGGGCGAGGGCGCGCAGATGGTCGGCGCCGGCGTCCTCCGGGGCGAAGAGCGCGAAGACGAGGTCCACCGGCTCGTCGTCGAGCGCGTCGAACTCGATGGGCTTCTCCAGCCGCAGGAACAGCCCGCTGATCCGGTCGAGCCCCGCCAGCCGCGCATGCGGCGCCGCCACGCCGCGCCCGAGCGCCGTGGAGCCGAGCCGCTCGCGCTCGTTCAGCGCGTCGAACACGTCGCGCGCCTTCGTCCCGCAGCACTCGGCGGCGCGGTTGGCGATTTCCTGAAACAGCTGCTTCTTGGACGTGGCGCGTTGATGCGCGGCCACGCCCTCGGGTGCGAGGATGTCTCGGATTTCCATGGTCCGGCCTCCAAGGCCAATCGACGCCCGCAGCGGGCGCGCAGCCGTCACGCCTGCGACAGGTTGGCGGGGTCGACCCAGCCGATATTGCCGTCGTCCCGACGGTAGACGACGTTGATTTCTCCATGGCGCTCGTTGCGGAACACCAGCACCGGCGCATGCGCCAGCTCCATCTGCATCACCGCCTCGCCGACGGAGATCGTCTGAATGTCCATCTTCATCTCGGCGACGATCACCGGGTCGAGCGTCTCGGGCTCGTCCTGCCGATCCTGATCGCCGGCGAGCACATAGGCGGCGGCGGCGACCGCCTCGATGGGGTCGGCGCGGCCGGCGTGATGGTCCTTGAGACGCCGCTTGTAGCGTCGCATCTGCTTCTCGATGCGCTCGGCGCAACCGTCGAAAGCGGCGTAGACGTCATGCGCGGTCGCCGTGGCCTGCGCCGTCAGCCCGGTGGGGAGCTTGATCGTCGCGTCGGCCTTGAAGGCGTTGTTGGCGGCGCGCGAGAACGTCACCTGCGCGGTGATCACGCGGTCGGCGTATTTCTCCACTGCCGAATCGAGCTTCTCGGCGACATGGGTGCGCAGCGCGTCGCCCACATCCATCTGCTTGCCGTTGATCTGGATCTGCATCTTCTCACCATGTTCGGGGCCGGTGCGGCGCCCCTCGGAGCGGGCCGCAGCGACCCCTCTGCGAGCGGAGCCGGACCGTATGAGCGGCGTCCTCCCAAGTCAACGCCCGCGGGGGCGCGCCGCGAGCCCGCCGCGGATCGCGGCGTCAGACCGCAGCCGCCGCCCGACGCCGCCGCGCGACCGACGAGCCGATTCCCATCCCCTCGCGATACTTCGCGACCGTGCGGCGGGCGACGTCGACGCCTTCGGAGCGCAGCATGGCCACCAGAGCGTCGTCCGAGAGCGGACGGCCCGGCGGCTCGGCGTCGATCAGCGCGCGGATGCGCCCGCGCACCGCCTGCGCGGAATGCGCCTCGCCCCCGTCCGACGAAGCGAGCGCCGCGGAGAAGAAGAACTTCAGCTCGAAAAGCCCTCGCGGCGTCGCGATGAACTTGTTCGCGGTGGCGCGGCTTACGGTCGATTCATGCACGCCGGCGGCCTCGGCGACGGCGCGCAGCGTCATCGGGCGCAACGCGCCGACGCCATGGTCGAAAAAGCCCGCCTGCGCCCGCACGATCTCGGCGGAGATGCTCAGGATCGTGCGCGCCCGCTGATCGAGGCTGCGCGTCAGCCAACTCGCGCTCTGGGCGCAATCGGCTAGAAACATCCGCGTCTCGCGGCAGCCCGCGCCGTTGCGGGGCGCCACGCGTGCGGCGTAGCTGCGGTCGACCAGCACGCGCGGCGCCGCGTCCGGGTTCAGCTCGACCACCCAGCCGCCGGCGCCGTCGGGCCGGGCGAGCACGTCGGGGATCACCGGATCGGCGACGCCGCCCGAGAAGGCGAGACCGGGGCGCGGGTCGAGCCGGCGAATCTCGGCGAGCATGTCCTCGAGGTCTTCGAGCGACACCCCGACGCGCTCCGCCATGCGCGGCGCGGGCGTGCGCGGCAGCTCGTCGAGCCGCGCCAGCAGCGCGGCCATTGCCGGGTCGAGCCGGTCGCGCTCGGCCAGTTGCAGGGCGAGGCATTCGGCGAGGTCGCGCGCCCCGACCCCAGTCGGCTCGCAGGCGCGGATCGCGGCCATCGCCTGCTCGACCATCCCTTGCGGAGCCCCGAGCCGCGCCGCAGCCTCGGCAGGGTCGACGCGCAGATAGCCCGCCTCGTCGAGTTCGCAGGCCAGCGCCTCGGCGACCAGCCGGGTCTGCGGCGCGAGGCGCGCAAGACCGAGCTGCGCGACGACATGCTGGGCGAGCGTCACGCCCTGAGCGAGCCGCGACGCCGCATCCTCGCCTTCGGGGTCGAAGGGGTCGCGCCCGCCCGCGCCCGACCCCGCCTTCGCCCCCGACGGTCCGCGCAGCGCGCTGGGCTCGGCGCTTTCATAGAGGTTGTCTTGCGCCGCCTCGACGCGGCTATCGGCGCCGTCGAGATCGGCGCGGCGGATCTCGGCGTCCACGGCGATGCGCTCGGGCGGTGCAGGGGGGGGCTGGGCCTCGCGCCCAGCGCCGTCGAACGGCGCGGGATCGATCGGCTGGGCGGCGGGATCGGCCAGCTCGATCAGCGGGTTGCGCTCGACTTCCGCCGCGAGGAAGGCCGAGAGCTCGACGCCCGACATCTGCAGCATCTGGATCGCCTGACGCAGCTGCGGCGTCATCACCAGCGACTGCGCCTGCCGCAACTCCAGCCGGGGCGTCAACGCCATCGGACCGCCACTCCCTTCGCGCCCGACCCGCCGGCGCCGCGCTCAGATGCGGAAGCGCTCGCCGAGATAGACCCGGCGGACGTTGGCGTCCTCGACCACCTCGCCCGGCGCGCCGCTCATCAGGACGCGACCATCATGCAAGATGTATGCCCTGTCTATGATCTGAAGCGTTTCCCGAACATTGTGATCGGTGATCAGCACGCCGATTCCGCGATCCTTCAGATGCGCCACCAGTTCGCGGATGTCGCCCACCGCGATCGGATCGACCCCGGCGAAGGGTTCGTCGAGCAGCACATAGGCCGGGTCGCCGGCGAGACAGCGCGCGATCTCGACCCGCCGGCGCTCGCCGCCGGACAGCGCCACGGCGGGGGTCCGGCGCAGATGCGAGATCGCGAATTCGGCGAGCAGCGCGTCCAGCCGGCGCTCCCGACGCTCGGGCTCGGAGACGGCGATCTCCAGGGCCGCGCGGATGTTGCCCTCCACGCTCAGCCCCCGGAAGATCGAGGCCTCCTGCGGCAGATAGCCCAGCCCCAGCCTTGCGCGGCGATGCATCGGGAGGTCGGTCACGTCGCGCCCGTCGAGGCGGATCTCGCCGGTGTCGCAGGGCGTGAGGCCGGTGATCATGTAGAAGCAGGTGGTCTTGCCGGCGCCGTTGGGGCCGAGCAGCCCGACGACTTCGCCGCGGTGCAGTTCTAGGTCGACGTCGCGCACCACCGGCCTGCGGCGATAGGACTTGCCGATGCCGCGCGCGGTCAGGCCTTCGGCGCGCGCCGCGACCCTGAGCGTCGGCTCGGCCCCGTCGGCCGGCGCGGTCATTGGCTGTCCGCGGGCGCGGGGCGGAACACCGACTGCACGCGCCCGCCCTCGACGCGCCCGACCCCGGTGTTGAGATCGACCACCAGCCGCTCGCCGCGAATGGCGTTGTCGCCCTGCGCGAGCACGACGCCGCCGCCCATCGTCACGAGGCCAGTGCGCACGTCGTAGTCGGCCCATTCGCCGCGCGCCGTCTCGCTTCCCGAACTGAGGAACACCCCGCCCTCGGCGCGCAGACGGTCGATGTCGCCGCCGCCCTGCGCCGCCGCCGCGTCGCCCGCGTCGCGCGCCGCGTACCAGACGCTGAGCGTTTCCGAACTCAGCCGCAACTCGCCCTGACCGGCGACCACCGCGCCGGAGAAGATCGCGCGGCTTTCGGCCTGGCGGACCTCCAGCGCGTCGGCGGTGATCTCGATGGGCGCGGCGCTGTCGTGGCGGAAACCGCCGAAGGGCGAGCCCTGCTGGGCCTGCGCCGCTCCGGCGCTCCAGAGAAGCGCCGCCGCCACGGCGACGGCGACCCCTGCTCCCGCATCAGATCGCGTCATGGCGTCTGTTCCTCTCCCCGGGCGCGCTCCGGGTCGATCCGCACCCGCACGCCGCCTTCGAACCATACGATATAGCCGTCCGGTCCCTGCTCCGCGCGCAATTTCGCCGCGTCGATTTCGCCGCCCGGACCCTCGCCGCGCACCGGACCCTCCGCCGACAGCGCCGCTTCGCGCAAGTCGAGATCGGCCGAGGCCGCGCGCAGCCGCCAGCCCTCAGACGTGGCCAGCGCGACGCCGTCGCTCAGCAGCAGCCGGTCGGTCTTGGGGCGCATCTCGCCGCCGCCAGCCTCGAGCGTGAGCAGCCCCTGCGCCTCCAGCGCCATCTCGCCGCGCACCGGGCCGAGCGTCACCCGTTCGGGGTCTGGACGGTCGGGGCGCGCCCAGTCGGCGCTCACGGCGAAAGGGCGACCGTCGCGGTCGCGCCCGCTGAAACGCGGCGCATTGACCTGCAACCCGTCGCGCAGATCGAAATCGAGGTCGGCGAAGCCGATGCTCTCGCCCAGATCGGCCCGCGGGAACAGGAAGATCGCGGCGACGAGCGCAAGCGCGCCGAGCGGCAGGGCGATCTTGAGAAGCCCCACGACGCGCTGGCGGGTCCGCTCGCCCATCTCAGGCGACGCCTGCCCGCAGGCAGTCGTGGATGTGCAAGAGCCCCAGCGGCGCGCGCGGCCCCTCGCCCTCGGGCAGCACGAACAGCACGGTGACCGGCTTGCCCTCGTTCATCCGCGCCACCGCCTCTGAGGCGAGCGCGTCGGGGCCGATGGCGCGCGGAGAGGGCGTCGCCACTTCGCCCGCGCTGCGCTCGAGCAGCCCTTGCATGTGCCGGCGCAAGTCGCCGTCGGTGACGATCCCCGCCAGCCGCCCCTCGGCGTCGAGCACACCGGCCACGCCGAAGCCCTTGGCGCTCATCTCGAGCAGAACGTCGGGCATCGAGGCGTCGCGCGCCACCAGCGGCAGCGCGGCGCCCGTGTGCATCAGGTCGCGCACCTTCACCAGCATGGCGCCGAGCTTGCCGCCTGGGTGGAAGGTGCGGAAATGCTCCATGGTGAAGTCGCGCCGCTCCATCAGCGCGACCGCCAGCGCGTCGCCCAGCGCCATGGTGAGCGTGGTGGAGGTCGTCGGCGCGAGCCCGACCGAGCAGGCTTCGGGCGCGTCGGGCAGCAGCAGCGCCACATCCGCCGCCGTCAGCAACGCGCTGCCGGGGCGGCTGGCGACGCCGATCAGCGGGATCGAGAAGCGGCGGGTGTGGGCGACGATGTCGCGCAGCTCCGGCGTCTCGCCGGAATTGGACAGCACCAGCGCCACGTCCTGCCGCGTCAGCATCCCCAGATCGCCATGGCTCGCCTCGGCGGGGTGGACGAATTGCGCAGGCGTGCCGGTCGAGGCGAAGGTCGCGGCGATCTTGCGGCCGACATGGCCCGACTTGCCCATGCCCGACACGATCACCCGGCCCTGCGCGCCGAGGATCGTCTCGACGGCGCGCGCGAATTCGCTTCCGAGGCTGTCGGCGAAGCCGGCCAGCGCCTCGGCCTCGATGCGCAGCACGCGGCGGCCGGTGGCGAGGAGGGCGTCGGCGTCCATGTTCATGCCGCGCGCGCCCTCAATGGGAGAAGATGTCGATGTCGGGCCAGCCGGCGAGGTCGAGGGCGGCGCGGTCGGGCAGGAAGTCGAAGCAGGCCTGCGCGAGCGCCACGCGCCCCTCGCGCTCCAGCCGCTTCAGGAACTCCGCGCGGAGCGCGTGCAGATGCAGCACGTCCGACGCCGCATAGGCCGCCTGCGCCTCCGTAAGCGTCTCCGCCCCCCAGTCTGACATCTGCTGATGCTTGGAGAGGTCGATCCCGAGCATCTCCTGGCACAGCTGCTTGAGGCCGTGGCGGTCGGAGAAGGTGCGGGTCAGCTTCGAGGCGATCTTGGTGCACCAGACGGGCCGCGCCAGAACGCCGAAGCGATGCGCCATCACCGCGATGTCGAAGCGGCCGTAATGGAACAGCTTGAGGCGGTCCGGATCGGCCAAAAGGCGCGCGAGGTTCGGCGCTTCGGTCTGGCCTTGCGCGATCCGCAGCAGATGGGCGTTTCCGTCGCCGCCGGAGAGCTGGACGAGGCAGAGACGGTCGCGTTGCGGGACCAGCCCCATCGTCTCGGTGTCGATGGCGACGATCGCGCCGAGGTCGAGCCCGTCGGGCAGGTCGCGCTCATGGATGGAGATCATTGCGGGGCCGCCCTCCGACCGGGACCGACAAAAGAAAGCGCCGGCGCAGCCTGTCGCCGCGCCGGCGCTTTGTGGTGCCCAGGAGAAGACTCGAACTTCCACGGCCTAGGGCCACTGGTACCTGAAACCAGCGCGTCTACCAATTCCGCCACCTGGGCGCAGGGCGGCGGGCCGCCCGTGCAGGACGCTCGTCTATGCCGCGCGCAGGGCCTTGTCAACGGCGTCTCCCGCGCCCCGCTCATCCGATCAGCGCGAGGCCGGGGAAGGTCTCGAGCAGCCAGAATGCGAGCAGTTCGAACCGCCCCGTCGCCATCAGAAGCCCCACCGCCACCAGCAGCGCGCCCATCGCCGCCTCGACCGTTCCCATGTGCCGGCGGAAGTGGCGCATGAAGCGCATGAAGGGCCGCACGAACAGGGCGGCGAGCAGGAAAGGCAGCCCCAGCCCCGCCGCATAGACCGCCAGCATCGCCACGCCCTCGCCGATGGTGTCGCGCTGGCCGGCGAGCGCGAGGATCGTCCCGAGGATCGGCCCGATGCAGGGCGTCCAGCCGAAGGCGAAGGCGAGGCCGATCACATAAGCGCCGACCAGCGAGCCGCCGCCCTCGCCGGCCTGGAACCGCGCCTCGCGATAGAGGAAAGGGATGCGCTCCTGTCCGCTGAACTGGAGCCCGGCGGCGAGCGCGGCGAGCAGCCCCAGCGGCCAGAGGTTTTCCGCGACTGTCGCGCCGAGATCGCCCCCGGTGACGATGATCGACGCGACCCAGAGCGCGAGCAGCGCGGCGAAGGTCGCCAGCGACCGTTTCAGGCCGATGAAATGCTGCCCCAGCGCATAGATCACGAGGCCTGCTATGGTGCCGAAAAGCATCTTGTTGGCGAGCAGGACCTGTCCGACGACCGAGGCCGTGGCGCCGAGCGCGACGAACACCGTCGCCAGCCCCGCCACGAAGGCGAGCGCCGATACGAAGACCCGCCGCGTCACCGGGTCCTGCGCGAGCGCGAGCCCCAGCGCGCCGAGCGCGCCGCCGAGCGCGCCGGCCCCGAGCCAGCCGATCTCGCCCCCTGTCGCAATCAGCCGCTGGAAGGCCAGCGCCATCAGCGCGAGCGCGATCAGAGCCAGCCGACCGATGCGCGTCTCGGCCGGCGTCGGCTCGGTCATGCGCTCAAGGCTCTGGCCGGAGAGATAGGCCAGATAGGGCGGCGCCAAAGGCAGGACGCAGGGCGACAGGAAGCTCAGCACGCCGCCCGCGAAGGCCAGCATCACGCCCAGTTCCGCCGCTCCGTCCATCAGGCTCCGCCTCGTTCTTCGCCCGCTTCCGCGTCGCGGCGCACTCTGCGACGCGGCTCCGGCGATGCGCAAGGCGGCGCGCGGTCCGCAGCGCTGTTTCGCTCCGCGCGTCCCTGCGCCATGATGCCGACCAAAATGCGGCGAGGGGGAGACAGCTATGAAGATGCGTCCGATTGGGGCTGCGATGGCGGTCGCACTGTGCGCGGGGGCTGGAGCGGCGCAGGAGGCCGCCGACGCCGCTGCGGCGGGCCGCGACCTCGCCGAGCGCTGGTGCGCCGCCTGTCACGCCGTCGCCGACGACCAGCCGGTCGCCGCCGACGCCGCCCGCCCGTTCGCCGCCATCGCCGCCGACCCCGCCGCAACCGATGCCGGCCTGCGCGCGGCGATGGCGACCCCGCCGCACCCGGCCATGACCGATCCGGGCCTGACCGAGGACGCGATGCGCAAGATCATCGTCTACATCCGAAGCATCGGCGGCTGAGTCGCGGCGCGTGGCCCGGGCGAAGTGTCCGCGCCGTTCACCTCGATGAACGAAGGCTTAAGGGGTTCCGCGTTCGTTTCACCACCCGTAGGGGTAGAGGCGGCGTCAAGCGCAAAATGTGGTGTCCGAAGCGAAGAAAGCCGTTGACCGACTCGCTCGGTCGGCGCCTACTCTGCTTTGACGCGGCGACGATGACCGCCGCCCTTCGCCAACCCGACGCGCCGAATTCCCCTCCGGCGCCCGGCCCCTCGAGGCCGGGACGGAGCCCTTTCGAAGGACCAGACCATGCAGATCACGCGCCGTTTCACCGCCGAGACCGGCTCGCCCTACGACGCGATCGCCTTCCGCAAGACCGCGAGCGAGATCCGCAATCCCGACGGTTCGGTCGTGTTCCGCCTCGACGAGGCCGAAGTGCCCGAGGGATGGAGCCAGGTCGCCTCGGACGTGCTGGCGCAGAAATATTTCCGCAAGGCGGGCGTGCCGGCGGTCACCCGCAAGGTGAAGGAGAAGGGCGTCCCCGACTGGCTCGCCCGCAGCGAAGCAGACGACAAGGCGCTTGCGAAACTCCCCGAGGAGAAGCGCTTCGGCGGCGAGACCTCGGCGCGTCAGGTGTTCGACAGGCTCGCCGGCGCGTGGACCTATTGGGGCTGGAAGGGCGGCTACTTCTCCTCCGAGGCCGACGCGCGCGCCTATTTCGACGAGATGCGCGTCATGCTGGCGATGCAGATGGCCGCGCCGAACTCGCCGCAATGGTTCAACACCGGGCTGCACTGGGCTTACGGCGTCGACGGTCCGAGCCAGGGCCATTACTACGTCGATTTCCAGACCGGCGAGCTGGTCGCGTCGAATTCGGCCTATGAGCACCCGCAGCCGCACGCCTGCTTCATCCAGTCGGTCGGCGACGATCTGGTGAACGACGGCGGGATCATGGACCTCTGGGTGCGCGAGGCGCGCCTGTTCAAATACGGCTCCGGCACCGGGACGAACTTCTCGTCCCTGCGGGGCGAGAACGAGAAGCTCGCGGGCGGCGGCAAGTCGTCGGGCCTGATGAGCTTCCTCAAGATCGGCGACCGCGCCGCAGGGGCGATCAAGTCGGGCGGCACCACGCGCCGCGCCGCCAAGATGGTGATCTGCGACATGGACCACCCGGACATCGAGCAGTTCATCGGGTGGAAGGTCCGCGAGGAGCAGAAGGTGGCGAGCCTGGTCGCAGGCTCCAAGCTGCACGAGTCCCTCCTCAACGCCATATTCGCCGCGATCGGCGCCTGGGACGGCCGCATGGAAGACGCGGTCGATCCCAGGGCCAACCCGAAGCTGAAGGCCGCGCTCAAGGCCGCGCGCAAGGCCTTCATTCCCGAGAGCTTCGTCAAGCGCGTGCTGCAATATGCGGCGCAGGGCTACGAGAGCATCGAATTCGCCACCTACTCCACCGACTGGGACGGCGAGGCGTATCTGACCGTCTCCGGCCAGAACTCCAACAACTCGGTGCGGGTGACCGACGCCTTCCTGAAGGCGGTGCGCGACGACGCCGACTGGGCGCTTTTCCGCCGCACCGACGGCTCGGTTGCGAAAACGCTCAAGGCGCGTGCGTTGTGGGAGCAGATCGGCCACGCCGCCTGGGCCTGCGCCGATCCGGGCGTGCAGTATCACGACACGATCAACGACTGGCACACCTGCCCCGAAGCGGGAGCGATCCGCGCGTCGAACCCTTGCTCGGAATACATGTTCCTCGACGACACGGCCTGCAACCTCGCCTCGCTCAACCTGCTGACCTTCCTCGGCGACGACGGCGCCTTCCGCGCCGACGACTATGAGCACGCCTGCCGGCTGTGGACGCTGACGCTGGAGATCAGCGTGCTGATGGCGCAGTTCCCCTCGAAGGAGATCGCGCAGCGCAGCTACGACTACCGCACCCTCGGCCTCGGCTACGCCAATATCGGCGGTCTGCTGATGACGATGGGTCACGGCTATGACAGCGACGAGGGCCGCGCGCTCTGCGGCGCCCTGACTGCGATCATGACGGGCGTCTCCTACGCGACCTCCGCCGAGATCGCCGCCGAGCAGGGGCCGTTCCCCGGCTACGCCCCCAACGCCGCGCACATGCTGCGGGTGATCCGCAACCATCGCCGCGCAGCCCATGGCGAGGCGTCGGGCTATGAGGCCGTGGCCACTCCGCCCGTGCCGCTCGACCGCGCCAGCTGCCCCGACGCCGACCTCGTCGCGCGGGCGGCGGCGGCGTGGGACCGGGCGCTCGCGCTCGGCGAGGCGCATGGCTACCGCAATGCGCAGGCCACTGTCGTCGCGCCGACCGGCACCATCGGGCTGGTGATGGATTGCGACACCACCGGCATCGAGCCCGATTTCGCGCTGGTGAAGTTCAAGAAGCTCGCCGGCGGCGGCTATTTCAAGATCATCAACCGTTCGGTTCCCGCGGCGCTCGCCAAGCTCGGCTACGACGCCGCGGCGGTGCGGCGGATCATCGACCATGCGGTCGGGCGCGGCACGCTGGAGGGCGCGCCGGGTGTGACGGTCGCCGCGCTGCGCGCCAGGGGCTTCGGCGAGGCGGAGCTGGAGAAGATCGAGCAGGGGCTCGGGGCCGCTTTCGACATCCGCTACGTGTTCAACGCCTGGACGCTGGGCGAGGAGTTCGTCACCGGCAAGCTCGGCGTCGCCAAGGCGAAGCTCGCCGATCCCGGCTTCGACCTGCTGCGCGAACTCGGCTTCAGCCGCGCCGAAATCGAGGCCGCCAACAATTACGTCTGCGGGACGATGACGCTGGAAGGCGCGCCCGGCCTGAAGGACGAGCATCTGCACGTCTTCGACTGCGCCAATCCCTGCGGCAAGACCGGCAAGCGCTTCCTTTCGGTGGACAGCCACATCCGCATGATGGCGGCGGCGCAGAGCTTCATCTCGGGCGCAATTTCCAAGACGATCAACATGCCCAACGACGCGACCATCGAGGACTGCCTCGCAGCCTACGAGCTGTCGCACCGGCTCGGCGTGAAGGCGAACGCTCTCTATCGCGACGGCTCGAAGCTCAGCCAGCCGCTCTCGGCTTCCATCCTCGACGAGGACGACGCCGAGGAGATCGTCGAGGCGGCGGTCCCCGAGCGCGCGCGCATGGTGGCCGAGCGCGTGGTCGAGAAGATCATCTACCGCGAGGCCGCCCGCGCCCGCGAGAAGCTCCCCGACCGCCGCAAGGGTTACACCCAGAAGGCGAATGTCGGCGGCCACAAGGTTTACTTGCGCACCGGCGAATACGAGGACGGCCGGCTTGGCGAGATCTTCATCGACATGCACAAGGAAGGCGCCGCCTTCCGCGCGATGATGAACAATTTCGCCATCGCGATCTCGGTCGGCCTGCAATACGGCGTGCCGCTCGAGGAGTTCGTCGACGCCTTCACCTTCACCCGCTTCGAGCCGGCGGGGATCGTGACCGGGAACGACAGCATCAAGAACGCGACGTCGATCATCGACTACGTGTTCCGGGAACTCGCGATCAGCTATCTCGACCGCACCGACCTCGCCCATGTCGCTCCCGAGGGCTCGCGCTTCGACGCGCTAGGCGGCGGCGAGGCGGAGGGCGTGCGCAACGTGCGGGAGGCGCCGGCCGAGACGGCGGCGCCGGCGATCGCGATGATCCGGCATGTCTCCTCGACCGGCTATCTGCGCAAGCGGTTGCCGAACGAACTGATGGTGTTCAGCTCCGAGGACAGTTCCGCGACCGCGGCGCTGGCCTATGCGGGGGCCTCCGCGGCTCTCCCAGGCGCGAGCGCCCCTGCGTCTCTCTCCCCCGCGCAACAGGCGCGGATCAAGGGCTACGAAGGCGACGCCTGCGGGGAATGCGGCAACTTCACCCTTGTGCGCAACGGCGCCTGCCTGAAATGCGACACCTGTGGTTCGACCAGTGGATGCAGTTAAGTATGCCGACCTGGTGGAGGT
>NZ_DAIQNN010000048.1:0-24149 GCF_036788415.1 Rubrimonas sp.
ACGCAGGTCGCCCAGTACGTCGTGCTGATCACCGCCTACACGATCCCGGCGATCTTCATCTCGCTGCAGCTGACCGGCAACTTCCTGCCGCAGATGGGCCTGTTCGGCACGCACACCGAGTCCGGCCAGCCGCTGCTGACGACGCTCGACCAGGTGATCACCGATCTGGGCTTCCGCGACTACACCGGCCATCACTCCAACACGCTGAACATGGTGCTCTTCACCATGTCGCTGATGATCGGCACCGCGGGTCTGCCGCATGTGATCATCCGCTTCTTCACCGTGCCGAAAGTGGCCGACGCGCGTTGGTCGGCCGGCTGGGCGCTGGTCTTCATCGCGCTGCTCTACACCGTTGCCCCGGCCGTCGGCGCGATGGCTCGCCTCAACATCATGACCACGGTCTATCCGGTGACGGCGTCGAACGGCGAACTCCAGGTCAACTACGAGCAGTCGCTGGTCTATGAAGAGCGGCCCGACTGGATGCGCAACTGGGAAGTGACCGGCCTGCTGAAGTTCGAGGACAAGAACGGCGACGGTCGCATCCAGGTCTACAACGACGCCAATGCGGGCTTCGCCGCCACCGCCGCCGAGCGCGGCTGGGCGGGCAACGAGCTGACCATCAACCAGGACATCCTGGTGCTCGCCAACCCCGAGATCGCGCAGCTTCCGGGCTGGGTGATCGCGATCGTGGCGGCCGGCGGTCTGGCGGCGGCGCTCTCGACGGCGGCGGGTCTGCTGCTGGCGATCTCCTCGGCGATCAGCCACGACCTCATCAAGGGCGCGCTGAAGCCCGACATCTCCGAACAGGGCGAGCTGCTTGCGGCGCGTCTCTCGATGGCGGTGGCGATCGCGGTGGCGACGTGGCTCGGCCTCAACCCGCCGGGCTTCGCGGCGCAGACCGTGGCGCTCGCTTTCGGGATCGCCGCGGCGTCGATCTTCCCGGCGCTGATGATGGGCATCTTCTCCAAGCGCATCAACAGCGCCGGCGGCATCGCGGGGATGCTCTCGGGGCTGATCTTCACGGTCGTCTACATCTTCATCTACAAGGGCTGGTTCTTCGTGCCTGGCACCAACTGGCTGCCCGACAATGCGGACAACTGGGTGTTCGGCATCTCGCCGCTGTCGATCGGCACGGTGGGCGCGCTGGTGAACTTCGCGGTCGCCTATTTCGTGTCCAACGCCACGGAAGAGCCGCCGCAGGAGATCCAGGACCTCGTCGAAAGCGTGCGCGTGCCGCGCGGCGCGCAGGCCGCCCTCGACCACTGATCGCCCGAGCGATGCGACATCGAAGCGGACCCCGGCGGGGTCCGCTTCTTCTTTGGCGCGCTGTGCGCCGCAGGACAGTCTGCGAGGAGGGGCCGCGATGGCCGGCACGGACGATTTCCTCACTCTCGTCGCCGAGCGCCCGCCCTTCGACCTGCTCGACCCCGAGGCGCTCGAAGAGGCCGCCGCCTATGTGACGTCGCAGCGCTACCGCAAGGGCGCGGCGCTGTTCAAAGCCGGCGCGCCGGTGGAGGGGCTGTTCATCGTCGCGGAGGGCGAGCTCGAGCTGCGCGCGCCCGACGGCACCGCCCTGTCGCGCCTCGGCCCCGGCGACACCTGCTGCGAAAAGGCGCTGCTGCGCGACGGGATCGCGGGCGAGAGTCTCGTTGCGGAAACCGACGCGTCGGTTTATTTGTTGCAGCGCAACATATTCCGGCGGATCATGACCGAACATCGCGACTTCGCCCGCTTCTTCGACCGCGCCGACGGCAGCCGGGAGGCCGCGCCGGCCCCCGATCCGCTGCTCTCGACCCGGATCGCCGATCTGATGACGGCGAAGCCGATCACCGTGCCGCCGACGATGACGGTGCGCGACGCGGCCTGCATCATCCGCGACCGCGACATCTCCTGTCTGCCGGTGACCGACGGCGACCGGCTTCTCGGCATCCTGACAACGGGCGATCTCGCCGACCGGGTGACCGCCGAGGGGCTCGGCCCCGACACGCCGGTGGGCCAGGTGATGACGCCCGACCCGATGAGCGTGCGCGAGAGCGGCCTCGGCTTCGACGCGCTGCTGGCGATGACCGAGCGAGGCATCTCGCATCTTCCGGTCGTCGAGGACGGCAAGCTGACCGGGATTCTCACCTCGACCAATCTGGTGCGGCGGCAGGCGGTGGCGGCGGTGTTTCTCGTCGGCGACATCGCCAAGCGCGAGACCTATGAGGGCTTCGCCGAAGTCGTCGCGCGCATCCCTACGCTGCTGGCGCAGATGGTGGGCTCGGGCGCCGGCGCCTACGACATCGGTCGGATCGTGACGTCGGTGTCCGACGCGCTGACGCGGCGACTGCTCGCGCTCGGCGAGGCGCGGCTCGGGCCGCCGCCCGTGCCGTATCTCTGGGCCGCCTGCGGCTCGCAGGGGCGGCGCGAGCAGACCGGCGTATCGGATCAGGACAACTGCCTGATCCTGTCGGACGACTATTCCGACGCCGAGCACGGCGCCTATTTCACCGAGCTTGCGAAATACGTCTCCGACGGGCTGGATGCGGCGGGCTACTTCTACTGCCCCGGCGACATGATGGCGACCAATCCGCGCTGGCGCCAGCCGGTGCGGGTGTGGCGCGAGTATTTCCGCAGATGGATCGCGCAGCCGGACGAGGAGGCTCAGATGCTCGCCTCGGTGATGTTCGACCTGCGCGACATCGCGGGCGAAGTGTCGCTGTTCGAAGGAATGCAGGAGGAGACGCTGGCCTCCGCCCGCAAGAATTCGATCTTCCGCGCCCATATGGTGCGCAACTCGCTCAAGCACACGCCGCC
Source organism: Rubrimonas sp. (assembly GCF_036788415.1). Taxonomy (NCBI): domain Bacteria; kingdom Pseudomonadati; phylum Pseudomonadota; class Alphaproteobacteria; order Rhodobacterales; family Paracoccaceae; genus Rubrimonas; species Rubrimonas sp. The sequence goes on from NZ_DAIQNN010000048.1 coordinate 2,797, forward strand.
GCTGGGGCTGTTCCGCGGCTTCGCGCTAATCCGCTCGGGCGAGCACAAGGACCGCATCGACCTCAAGCACAACGGGGTCGTTCCGATCGTCGATCTCGGGCGGCTCTACGCGCTGATGGGCGGGTTCGCGACCGCCAGCACGCGCGAGCGGCTGGAGGCGGCGCGCGAGGCCAAGGTGGTCAGCGGCTCGGGGGCTGCGGACCTGCTCGACGCCTACGACCTGATCGCCGACATGCGGCTCGCGCATCAGGCCCGGATGATCCGCGAAGGCCGCAAGCCCGACAACTTCATGTCGCCCGCGACCCTGTCGGAACTGGAGCGCAACCACCTCAAGGATGCGTTCCTCGTGGTCAAGACCATGCAGTCCGCCGTCGCCAACAGCCACGGCATGGGGGGCTGAGCGGGTGCTTCTGGGCTTTCTGGCGGCGATCGCGGTCGCGATCTTCGCGGCGTCCGTCGCCTTCACGCTGCGCCGGGCCATGGGGATTCAGGCGCGGTGGCTGGTTCCGGCCTCGGCTGGCGCGGCGCTGCTCGGCTTCACGCTGTGGAACGACTACAGCTGGTTCGGACGGCAGGTCTCCGGGCTGCCGCCCGAGATCGTCGTGGTCGACTCCTTCGAGCACAGCGCGGCGCTTCAGCCCTGGACGCTGGTCGCGCCGGTGGTCAACCGCTACCGCGCGCTCGATCTGCGCACGATCAGCCGCAGCACCGCCAATCCCGAGATCGTGCGCGGCCTTGTCTATCTGGCGCAGCGCTATCAGCCGACCTTCGAGACGCTGCAACTGGTCGATTGCGGCCGCGGCCTGCGCGCCGACGCCGCCGACGCAGGCCCCGACGGTCTGCCACCCGACGCCGCGTGGCGCCCTCTGCCGGAAGACGATCCGCTCCGCCGCGCTTTCTGCGCCACGCTGGGCGAGACGGGATGACGCGCGGACAGCGCTGAAAATACCTGCTACGAAGGCGGGATAAGCTGGTGCGGCAAGCGCCGGCAGGGGCTCCGCGGGGGGAGACCGCCCATGACGCTGAATGTCCTTGTGGCCGATGGCGGCGGCGCGTCGGCAGCCGCGCTCTCGCATATGATGTCGCGCGACGGTTGCGCCGTGCGGAATGCGCGCGACGGCGACGCGGCGCTCGCCGAAGCGGCGGCGCGGCGCCCCGATCTCGTCGTGCTCGACGCAGCGACCCCGGGGCGCGACGTGTTCGAAGTGTGCAGGCGGATGCGCGCCGACCCGAGTTTGCGCGGGGTGCCCATCGTGATGCTCAGCGCGCGCTGCGCCGAGCACGACGCCGAAAAGGCGGCGGCGCTCGGCGCCGACCTGTTGATCTCCAAGCCCTTCTCCTGCCGGGCCGTCGCCGCGCAACTGCGCGCGATGATGGATGTGGCGGAGATGGGCGCGGCGAGCTGATCGCGCGCATGGCCAAGGGCCGGCTCGCGGCGCGCCTGTCGTTGCGGGTGCGCTTCGTGTTGTTCTTCGCGCTGATCGCGGTCGGCGCGCTGGCGCTGGTGGGCGGCGCGCTCGTTGTCATCTGGCTCGGGGCCGAGCCGGAGTTGCGCCGCAGCGTCGCCCTGCACGGCGGCGGCGCGCTGTTCGCCCTGATCGGGCTTGTCGTCTGGGTCGGCTTGAAGTTCGACGAGAACGTCGCCCTGCCGATCGAGCGGATCGGGCGCGACGCGCGCGCCGCCGCGCATGGAGGCGCGCTGCGCATCGACGAGCGCGGCACCGCGAAGTATCTTGGCCTGCTCGGTCCGGCCGCGGGCGATCTGGCGGCCTCCCTCGCTGCAGCGCGGCGCGAGACCGAAGCTGCGGTGAAGCGCGCCACCGCCGAGGCGAAGCGCCGCCGCCGCCAGCTCGAGACGGTGCTGCGCGACCTCGATCAAGGCGTGCTGATCTGCACGCTCGACCACAAGATACTGCTCTACAACCGCCGCGCGCTCGAAATCCTGCATGTCTCGGGCGAGTTGGGGCTGGGGCGGTCGCTGTTCACGCTGGTCTCGGCGCAGCCCTTCCGACATGCGCTCGAGCGGGTCACGGCGAGGTTTCAGGACGGTCGGCATACGAGCCATCCGCTGGCCCTAGCAGCGCCGGTCGTCTGCGCCACCGCGGATGGCGGGCGCACGCTGCAGGGCCGGCTGACCCTGATGCTCAACGAGCGCGAGGCGGCGCCTTCGGGCTATGTCGCGACCTTCGAGGACGCGACCGAGCAGATCGCCGAGCATCTGCGCCGCGACCGGCTGTTGCGCCGGATCACCGACGAGTTCCGCCCCGCGCTGGGCGAGCTGACCGCCGCCGGCGAGATGCTCGCCGAGGACGGGCTCGACCCGGCGGAGCGGCGCGTCTTCGAGGCGCGGCTCCTGCGCGAGGCGCAGAGCCTCGCCGAGCGGATCGCCTCCTTCGAGGCCGAGGCGCGGGAGCTCTCGACGGTCGGCTGGCCGATGAGCGACGTGTTCTCGCCGACGCTCTTCACCTCGATCATCCGCCGGCGCACCGGGCCGCAGAACTTCTCCGCCGAGATCGTGGGCGATCCGGTCTGGCTGCATTGCGACAGCGTCGCCATCGTCGAAATGGTCGATGTGCTGATGAACCGGATCGCCGAGGCCGCCGCCACCCGCGCCTTCACGCTGGGCGCAGCGCAGCGCGGCGCAAAGGTCTATGTCGATCTGCGCTGGAAGGGGCCGGTGATCGCGGCGGACGCCTTCGCGCGCTGGCTGTCCGAGCCGCTCGACGCCAGCGTCGGCGGCGTGACCCCGCGCGAGGTGCTCGACCTGCACCGTGCGGAATTCTGGTGCGAGGAGGAAGGCGACGGCTGGGCGCGGCTGCGGCTGCCGCTGCCGGGGCCGAAGGAGGCGCATCTGGGCCGCGCCCCGGCGGTCGAGCGCCGGCCCGAGTTCTACGATTTCGACCTTCTCAACCGCAGCGCGCCGACCGCGCTCGAGGACACGCCCCTGCGCGAGCTCGACTGCGTGGTGTTCGACACCGAGACGACCGGGCTCGACCCGTCGGGCGGCGACCGGATCATCTCGGTCGCCGGGGTTCGCATCGTCAACGGGCGCGTGCTGCGCGGCGAAGTCTTCGACCAGCTGATCAATCCCGGGCGGCGCATTCCCGAAGCGTCGATCCGCATCCACCAGATCTCCAACGAGATGGTGGCGGACGCGCCCCCGGCGGCGCAGGTGCTGCGGCGCTTCCACGCCTTCGCGCAGGGCTCGGTGCTGGCGGCGCACAATGCGGCTTTCGACATGCGGTTCCTGGCGCTTGAGGAAAAGACGAGCGGCGTCGTCTTCGATCAGCCGGTGCTCGACACGGTGCTGCTGGCGGCGCATCTGCACGGCCAGACCGACAGCCTGACGCTGGACGCGCTGGCGGCGCGCTTCGCAATCGAGATCCCGCCCGACGCGCGGCACACGGCGCTCGGCGACAGCCTCGCCACGGCTGAGGTGCTGCTGCGGCTGTTCGACATGCTCGACGCTGCGGGCGTGCGCACGCTGGGCGAGGCGCTGGCCGCGAGCCGCGGCGCCGGGGCGATCCGGCGCCGCCAGGCGGCCTATTGAGGAGGCGGCGGCCCGGCCCGCGCGACGGCCCGCCTCAGGCGGCGTCGCCCAGCGGGGCCGCCGCGCCCCGGATCGCGGCGAAGGCGCGGCGCTGTTCGGCGATCCAGGCGCGGATGTCGTAGCGCGCGACCTTGTCGCGCAGTGCCGCCATCCGCGCGCGCCGTTCGTCCTCCGGCATGTCGAGCGCCTGATCCATCGCCGCGTCCATAGAGCGGTTCGAGAACGGGTTGGTCAGGATCGCGGCGTCGAGCTCCACCGCGACGCCGGCGAATTCCGACAGAACCAGCGCGCCGTCGCCGTCGACGCAGGCCGAGACGTATTCCTGCGCGACGAGGTTCAGCCCGTCGCAGAGCGGCGTGATCCAGCAGATGTCGGCGGCCTGATGATAGGCGACCAGCCGCTTGAACGGGATCGCGCGCGACACCAGCGCCACCGGCTGCCAGTCGAACCGCCCGAAGCGCCCGTTGATCCGTCCGACCAGCTCCTCGATGCCGCGCTGGACCTCCTCATAGGCCTGCATGTTGCGGTTGGCCTGCACCGAGATCAGCAGCAGCCGCACCTTGCCGATCATGTCGGGCCGCCGCTCGAACAGCCGCTCATAGGTCAGCAGCGCCTCGACATTGCCTTTGGTGTAGTCGGTGCGCGAGACCGACAGTATCAGCTGACAGTCGCCGGTCTCGGCGCGGATGTCCTCAAGCTGCGCCGCCGTCTCCGGGTCGTCGGCCAGCCCTGTGACATAGTCCACATTCGTGCCCACCGGCCAGGTGCTCAGCGCCACGTCGCGGCCCTTCCAGCGCAGCGTCGTCGGCGTCACCAGCTCCGACAGCGCCATGCCTTCGGGCGACAGGCCCGGCTCCGTCTCGACTTCCTCGGCGATCGCCGCGCCGGCGAGCGAATGGGCGACATGGGCGAAATTGGCCGCGTAGCGGGGGATGTGGAAGCCGACCACGTCGCAAGCCAGCAGGCTTTCGACGATCTCGCGCCGCCACGGCAGCATCGCGAACATGTCCGCCGAGGGGAACGGCGTGTGGTGGAAAAACGCGATCCTCGCCGACGGCTTGATCTGGCGCAAATAGCCCGGCGCCAGCCACAGGTTGTAGTCGTGGAACCAGACAACGCCATCATCCGAGACTTCCGCCGCCGCGGCCTCGGCGAAGGCCCAGTTCACCTCGCGAAAGGTCGGCCAGTCGACCGGATCGTAATTGTAACGCTCCTTGAAGCCGTGCAGCACCGGCCAGATCGCCTCCTTCGAGGTGACGTGGTAGAAGCTGCGCACCTGCTCGGAGGTCAGCGCCAGACGCGATACGCGGTATTTCCCGAAGCTGTCCTCGATCTCGATCACTTTCTGGAACCGCGCCCGGGCGTCTTCGTCGTCGACCTGCTCCCATGCGACCCACGAGCTCTGGCCGCTCTCCAATCCGAAGAAGCTCTTGAGCGTCGGCACGATCCCGTTCGGGCTCTTGTTCTCGCGGCGCATCGGAACGCCGTCGACGAGCACTTCCTCATAGGGCTGGCGGTGATAGACGATCACGAGGTCGGATTTCATCGCGGGTCTCCTGAAGCGAGGGGCGGGAAGCCGAAGCGCGCGATCGCCTCGGCGATCCCCGCGGCGCCATGGGCCTGCGCCTTGTGGACGTGGGACTTGTCGGCGACGCGGGCGAGCAGGGCGGGCTCCGAGCCCCCCACCGCGACGCCGGGCATGCCGGTCTCGAACATCGAGAAGTCGTTGAGAGTGTCCCCGGCGACCAGCACCGCGTCGCGCGGCAGGCCGAGCCAGTCGATCAGCCGCACGAGAGACGGCCCCTTGCTGACGCCGGGCGGCAGGACGTCGAAATATGTGTTGGCCGAGATCAGATGGTCGAGGCCCATCTCGGCGACGATCCGCGCGCCGGCGCCGTCGTAGAACAGCGGGTCGTAATCGTAGCTGACACGGTGGCGGAACGGGGTGGGTTGCAGGCGCAGCCCCGCCAGCCCGTGCAGCCTTCGGCGCACCTCCGCGCCCCGGTCGGCCCAGAGCGCGGCGATGTCGGCCTCCAGCTCGGCGATGGGCGTCACGCGGCGGTCGATGATCGCGGCGATGGTCGTGCCGACGTCGCCGACCACGAAATCGGGCCAGGGCACGAACCCGTCGGCGCAGAGCCCCTCGATGAACTCCGGGTCGCGGCCCGTGACGAAGATAAGCCCCATCGCGCGGCGATGGGCGCCGATCCGGGCGTAGAGATTGCGGCGGTCGGCCTCGGTTCCCCCGAGAAACGTCCCGTCGAGATCGGTCGCGAGCGCGAAGCGCCAACCCGTAGCGGCCTGCGCCGCCTGATCGAGGCTCACGAGGCCTCTCCCGCCGCCGCCGGATGCGCAAGTTCCAGATCGAGCGCGCGGGGCTCCGATTCCAGCGGCGCCGTCCAGAGCCGCTCGAACATATCGGAGAAGGACTCGCCCTCGTGAATCACGGCGCGCACCGCCTCGCAGATCGGCATGCGCACGCCGAGCCTGCGCGCCAGATCGGTGACCGACAGGGCGTTCTCGATCCCCTCGACCACCACCGGGCGACCGCCGAACAGCTTCGCCGGCGGCACGCGCCGGCCGATCTGCTCGCCATAGGAGAAGTTGCGCGACTGCGTCGAGGAGGCGGTGAGCATGAGGTCGCCCATGCCCGACAGGCCGGTGACCGTCTCGCGCCGCCCGCCCAGCGCGTCGGCGAGCGTCTTGATCTCGTCGAGCCCGCGCGTGATCAGCGCAGCCCGCGCGTTCGAGCCGAAGCCCGCGCCTTGCGCCATGCCGCAGGCGATGGCGATCACGTTCTTGACGGTGCCGCCGACTTCGGCGCCGGTCATGTCGTCGGAGAGATAGGGGCGGAAACGCTCGGTGCCGAGCGACAGCGCCAGCCGCGCCGCGACGCTCGCCTCGCCCTGATGGGCGGCGCAGTCGGACGCGATGGTGACGGCGGTGGGCAGGTCGCGCGCGACTTCTTCGGCGAAGCTCGGCCCCGACAGAACGGCGACAGGGCGGCCCGGAGACTCCGAGGCGACCACTTGCGACATCAACAGCCCCGTCTCGCGCTCGATACCCTTGGCGCAGAGGACGACCGGCGCGCCGGCGGGCAGCACTGCCGCCAGCGCGCGCGCCGTCTCCCGGATGGCGACGGACGGGACGACGAGCAACGCTGCGTCGGCGCCGCGCGCGGCCTCGACCAGATCGGCGGTTGCTCGGATCGTCTCGGGCAGCGCGATGTCGCCGAGCGCGGCGCGGTTGCGCTTGTCGCAGTCGATCTCCGCCGCCAGTTCGGGGCGACGGGCCCAGACGACCACCTCGCGCCCCGCGCGGGCGGCGACGGCGGCCAGCGCCGCGCCCCATGCGCCGCCGCCGGCCACGAGCACCCGGCGGTAGGGCATGGCGCGCTGCGCGCCCATGCGCTCGGACAGGTCCACCACAGTCATGAATTCTCCTCTCGAGGGGACGGTCAGGCGACCGCAGGCGATTTGTTAATATAGACTCGCCGTGGAAAAATCCAAGCCCTTGTTGCTTTTCAAATAATCCGACAAGCGTCACGATATTTTTCATAATTGCCGATGAATAAAAATGTGAATGAGGAATTTTATTTGTATATTTGGGCGATTATAATTTGAAGCTGATCATGCGCGCGACGATTGACGCGAGAGTGGTCTTTGCTTTTACGCCGCGCCTGCGGTCGCCGCAGGGCGCCGGGCGCGATCCCGGCGCCTTTTTCCTCGTGTCAGGCCGCGACCGCGCGGAGCGCGGCGGCGCGGCGGCGCGACAGGACGGCGTCGAGCGAGACGGCGCCCGCCCCGCGCACCATCAGCGTGAAAAGGGGTACGATCCAGAGCAGACGCTGGTCGAGGATCGCCGCGTCGGGGAAGCGGTCGAACATCGCGCCGACGGTCTTCGCGTCCACGCCGTGGAAGGCGATGTCCACATAGCTCTGCACGGCGACGAACACGATCATCCCCAGCGCCGCGAGCCGCGTGGCGAGGCCGAGCAAGATCAGGAGCGGCAGGATGAACTCGGCGTAAGTTCCCGCCGCGACGATCAGGCCCCAGGGAAATACCGGCACCGCGGAGGCGTCGTAGCCGTAAGCCTCCACCACGGGGGGCAGGATCTGGAAATAGGCGGCGTCGGAGAGGGTGAAGACGCCGAGCGCGCCGTCGCCGATCTTGGTCAGGGCCGAATTCCAGAAGTAGAGCAGCAGCACCGAGGAAAAGGCGAAGCGGGCGAGCAGCGCCGGCGCCCAATGGGCGAGCGCGCGCTCCAGCGCGTCGAACAGGCGGTCGTGCAGGGCGATCAGGGCGGAGAGGGCGCGCATCAGAGGGCTCCTTGCGTGTCGGGTCGCTCCTTCTTCGTCGTCGGAGGGTCCGCGTTACCGGGGCGCTCCATCGACAGCGGGGCCGGCGCGTGCTAGCAGCCCGGACTTTCCTCCACGGTGCGGCGTCCCCATGCTCCTGCAAGTCCTCGAGATCACCGCGCCGGTGTTTTTCCTCGCGCTGATCGGCTATGTCTGGAAGCGCACGGGCCATCATTTCGACATCCCCTTCGTCAGCCGAATGTCGATGCAGATCGCCGTGCCCGCGCTGATCTTCTCGGTGCTCAGCCGGATCGAGATCGAACCGCGCGCCTTCGCCGACCTCGCCTTCGCCTCGCTCGCGCTCTATGCCGCCATCGCCGCGGGAGCGTGGGTTGTGGTGCGTGGCGCCGGGCTGCCCATGCGGGTCTATCTCGCGCCGATGACTTTCGCGAACACCGGCAATGTCGGCCTGCCCATCGCGCTCTTCGCCTATGGGGAGACGGGGCTCGCCTATGCGATGGTCGTCTTCGCGGTGATGGCGGCGCTGTCCTTCACCGTCGGCATCTGGATGGTCGCCGGCGCCGCCTCGCCGCTCGCCGTGCTGAAGGAGCCGATCTTCCACGCCTCATGGCTCGGCATCCTGTTCGCCGCGCAGGGCTGGGGGACGCCGGACGTCGTCGCCAAGACGCTGGAGCTGACCGGCCAGATCGCCATTCCGATCATGTTGATCACGCTGGGCGTGGCGGTGGCGCAGCTGGAGGTCCATGCGATCGGGCGCGCCGTGGCGCTGGCGCTCGCCAAGGCGCTGCTGTGCGGGTTGATCGGCGTGGCGGTCGCGGCCTCTTTCGGCCTGACGGGCGCTGCGGCGGGCGCGCTGGTGCTGCAGGCGATCACGCCGGTCGCGGTGACCAACTATCTGCTCGCCACCCGCTACGGCGCGCAGCCCGACGCGGTGGCGAGCCTCGTCGTCGTCTCGACGGTGCTCTCGGTGCTGGTGATCCCCGCGACGCTCGCCGCGCTGCTGTGAAGACAGCTGCGCTGGCGCGGATTTCGTGCTAGTCTTGCCCTCAAAGACAAAAACTTCGAGGCGGGACTTGCGAGGCGGGATGAAGAGCAGCTGGCTGGTTGCGCTTTGCTGCGCGATGCTTGCGGCCTGCGCGGGCCACGAGGACGTGCAGCCGCGCGACGTGTCCGACATCTGCGCCATCTATCGCGACAATCCCCATTGGGCGACGCTGGCGCGCGAGAGCGCGCGCAAGTGGAGCGCGCCGGAAGAGGTCAAGATGGCGATCATCTGGCGTGAATCCTCGTTCCGCGCCGAAGCCCGCCCGCCCCGGAAATACTTTCTCGGCGTGCCGACCGGGCGTCTCTCCTCGGCCTACGGCTACCCGCAGGCCATCGACGGGACTTGGGACTGGTATCGCAAGGAGACCGGCAATTCACGGGCCGAGCGCGACGACTTCGAGGACGCAATCGACTTCGTCGGCTGGTATCTCGACAAGACGCGCGCGATGAACGGCGTGCCGACGCAGGACGCCTTCAGCCAGTACATCGCCTATCACGAAGGCCATGGCGGCTATCGCAGCGGCGCGTGGCGCGCCAAGCCCGACGTGCGGCGCGCCGCCTCGCAAGTCGCGGCGCAGGCGGCGCGCTACCGCGCGCAACTCTCCCGCTGCGGCGGCGCGCAGCTGGCGTCGCGATAGGGGCGCGCCGAGGGCTCAGGCGGGCTCGCCCTCGTAGATCGCCCGCTCGTCGGCATAGGCGACGCGCAGGATGTTGGTGGTCCCCGGCTGGCCGAAGGGCACCCCCGCGGTGACGATGATGCGGTCGGTCGTCGCCGCGAAGCCGTCGCGGTTGGCGACGCGCGCCGCGCTCACCACCGCGAGCTTGAAACGCTCGACTTCGTCGACGAAGGCGCAATGCAGCCCCCAGACGAGGCAGAGCCGCCGCGCCGTGGACTTGAACGGCGTCAGCGCGATGATCGGCACGCGCGGGCGCTCGCGCGCGGCGAGCAGCGCGGTCGTGCCGTGATGGGTGAAGCAGCAGATCGCCTTGACCTGCACAGTCTCCGCCACTTCGCGCGCCGCCGACATGATCGCCTCGGCGGTGCTGCCGGCGATGCGGACATGCGAGGCCTCGATGATCTCGCGATAGACCGGATCGGCCTCGACCGTCTCGGCGATGTCGTTCATCGTCGCGACCGCCTCGACCGGATATTCGCCCGCCGCCGACTCCGCCGACAGCATCACCGCATCGGCCCCCTCGTAGATCGCATGGGCGACGTCGGAGACTTCCGCGCGCGTCGGCACCGGGGCGTGGATCATCGATTCCAGCATCTGCGTGGCGACGATCACCGGCTTGCCGACGCGGCGGCAGGCGCGGATGATCTTCTTCTGGTTCTGCGGCACCTGCGCGATCGGCATCTCGACGCCGAGATCGCCGCGCGCCACCATGATCCCGTCGGCCGCAGCGATGATCGCCTCGACATTGCGCACCGCCGCCGGCTTCTCGATCTTGGCGAGCACCGCCGCCCGGCCCGCGGCCAGCGCCTTGGCCTCGACGATGTCTTCGGGGCGCTGCACGAAGGACAGGCCCAGCCAGTCCACCCCGAGTTCGCAGACGAAGGCGAGGTCGCGGCGGTCCTTCTCCGTCAGGGCGGCGAGCGGCAAAACCACGTCGGGCACGTTGACGCCCTTGCGGTCGGAGATCTCGCCGCCGACCTCGACCAGCGTCTCGGCGGCGGTCCCGTCGCAAGCGGTCACGCGCAGACGGATCTTGCCGTCGTTGACCAGCAGGGTCGCGCCGGGCTCGAGCGCCTGCAGGATCTCCTTGTGGGGCAGGTGCACCCGCGTCGCGTCGCCCGGCGCGGCGTCGCTGTCGAGGCGGAAGGGCGCGCCCTCCGCCAGCATCGCCGAGCCTTCGGCGAACGTGCCCACCCGCAGTTTGGGGCCTTGCAGGTCCGCGAGAATGCCGATCGGGCGCTCGCGCGCGTGCTCGATCTCGCGGATCAGCGCGTGGCGGCGGGCGGTGTCCTCGTGCGAGCCATGGCTCATGTTGAGGCGGAACACGTCGGCGCCGGCGTCGAACAACGCCTCGATCATCTCGCGGCTGGAGGAGGACGGGCCGAGCGTGGCGACGATCTTGACCTTGCGGCGGCGGCGGGTGAGCGGCATCGGGGCGGTCCTTGCGAGCGGGGTCGCCCTGCTTGTAGCGCCGCAACCGGCCCGGCGCCCGCCTTTTTTTCGCCGGCGCCGGGGCGCGCGGCCCGGCGCGGTCATCTTTCCGAACGATGCGTTAACCATCGGCTGCGACAGGATGTCGGAAAGGGAGCGCGGAGGCGGCGGCGATGGCGATGGCGCAGGGCTGGCTCGACGGCTGGCGCGACGCATGGCCGCTCGCGCTGTGCGCGGCCCTCGGCCTGCTCGCGCTCACGGCGGAGCTGCGCCGCCGCGCCGAGCGCCGCCGGCGGTCGCGGCTCGAGAAGCGCGAGGCGGTCCTCAAGATGGCGCTCGACACCGCCGCCACCGCGATCCTCGCGCTCGACGCCGAAGGCCGCATCGAGCTGTCGAACGAGGCGGCCCGCCGCATGCTCGGCTTGCCGGCGGGTCCCGCGCCCTGGCCCGAGGGCGCGACTTTCCGCCCGCCGCAGGAGGGCGCGGTCGACGCCGGCCCGCTCGACGCCCTGCGGCGCGGGCGGCGGCTGCGCGGGGCGGAGTATCTGCTGCGCACCGACCCGCAGTCCGAGGAGATGCGCGTGCGCGTCACCGCCGAGCCCGCGCCGATCGGGGCGCTCATCGGCGCGGTGATGACGCTCGAGGACGTGACCGAGCAGCACCGCGCGCGCCTGCTCGGCGACCGGGCCGACCGGCTCGACGCGCTGGGCAAGCTGACCGGCGGCGTCGCGCACGACTTCAACAATCTGCTGTCGACCATTCTCGGCGCGCTGCAACTGGCGCAGCGTCGCTCCGGCGACGACCCGCGCATCGCCCGCCATCTGGACGCGGCGCTGCGCGCGACGCGGACCGGGGCGGAGCTGGTCAGCCGGCTGCTCGGCTTCGCCAAGCGCGACTCGGTGCAGATCGAGGAGATCGCGGTGGCGGCGCTGCTCGATGAGATCGCGCCGCTCGCGCAGAACCTCGTCGACGCCTCGATCTCGCTGCGCTTCGCCCGGCCCGACCCCGGTCTCAGCGTGCGCTGCGACCGCGCGCAGATGATCACGGCGGCGCTCAACCTCGTCGCCAATTCCCGCGACGCGATCTCGGCGGCGCGCGGGCAAGGCTCGATCCGCGTCGAGGCGGAGGTGGCCACGGACGATCCCGGCCTCGTGGAGATCCGGGTGATCGACGACGGCCCCGGCATGAGCGCGGAGATCTACGCCCGCGCGCTCGACCCGTTCTTCACGACGAAGGGGCCGGCGCGCGGCACGGGTCTGGGGCTGTCTATGGTCTACGGCGCGGTGCGCCGCTGCGGCGGCCAGCTTCGCATCGACACCGAGCAGGGGAGCGGCGCCACGGTGCGGATGCGCCTGCGGCGCGGCGCGCCCGCCGATCCCCGCGCGGTCGTCGTCGAGCCGCTGCGCCCTGACGGGGCCGGGCGCGCGGTGCTGCTGGTCGAGGACGAACTCGACCTGCTGGAGACCGCCGAGGCCATGCTGCACGATCTGGGCTACGCGCCGATCCGCGCCGCCGACGCCGCGCAGGCGCTGCGCGAGATCGAGTCCGGGCGGGTGATCGACGCGATGATCACCGATGTGATGATGCCCGGCGGCATGTCGGGGCCCGAGCTGGCCGACGCCGCGCGGGCGACCCGGCCCGAGCTGCCGGTGATCTTCGTCAGCGGCTATGTCGCCGCATCTGTCGTGGGGGCCGAGCGGATCGGCGCGCGTCTCCTGCGCAAGCCCTACGCCATCGAGGAACTCGCGCAGGCCTTGCGCGCCGCGCTGCGCGATGCGCGTCGGACCGGGCGGGCGGAGCAGCCGAGCGTCGCTGCGCGGTGAACCCGCGCAGCGCAGGCGTCAGTCCTGGATCGCGGGCGCTGGGGGCAGCCGCATCGCCGGCGGGCGCGTCTCATCCAGCGGCGCGCCCATGCCTTCGCCGATGATCGCGATGGCGACGCGGCGATTGGCCGAGCGGCGCACCTCGTCTCCGGTCTGCTCGGCGAGGTCGGTCTCGCCGAGCGCCGTGATGGCGACCGCCGACGCGGGAACGCCGCGTGCGACCAGCTCGTCGCGGGTGAAGTCGGCGCGCCGCAGCGAGAGGGCGAGGTTGGCGTCGCTTCCGCCGACCGTGTCGGCATGGCCGACGACTTCCGCCGCGCCGAAACCGCCGCGGCGGAACGTGCGCGCGACCGACGAGACCGTCTCGATCCCCTCGGGGCCGAAGGGGACGACCGTGAAGCCGAACAGGATCTCGCGCGGCCCCTGACCCGCTCCGGGTTCCGTCGTCGTCTCCTGCGCCAGCCCTGCGCCGCCCAGAAGCGCCGCCAGAAGCGCCGCGCCCGCCGTTCTCGTCACGCTCATCGCCGATCTCCCGTCCGCTTCGACTTTCCCACCCTGCCAGAACCCGCCCGGCGCCGCCAGAGCGCGCGCGTCAGTCGAGCGGCGGCAGCGCCGCGATGATGCGCGCGCGCATCGGCGCGTGCTGCGGCGGCAGCGCCAGCGCCTCGCCGAGCGTCGCGCGCGGCTCGTCCACGTCGAAGCCGGGACCGTCCGTCGCGACTTCGAACAGGACGCCGCCGGGCGTGCGGGCGTAGATCGCCGTGAAATAGGTGCGGTCGATCGGCTCGGTCACCTGAAGACCCAACATCGCGAGCCGGGCGCGGACGCGCAGCTGCGATGCGGCGTCGGGCGTGCTGAAGGCGACGTGATGCACCGTGCCGCGCCCCGACCGTCCATAGGGCGCGCTCGGATCGACGGCGAGGTCGACCACGCCCGCAGGGCCGGCGGCGCCGCGGCGCGCGCCGAACCGGATCAGCGACGCGCCCGACGCCGGGGCCTCCCGGCCGATCTCGGCGTAGCCGAGAGCCTCGGTCAGGATGCGCGCCGTGCTCGCGCCTTCGCGCAGCGCCAGCGCGACGCCCTGAAACCCGCGGATCGCGACGTCAGGGCCGATCTCGTCGGTCGTCCACGGCGCGCGCGGGTCGTCGGTCTCGACCAGCGCGAGGGGCAGGCCGTCGGGATCGGCGAGGCGCAGGGCGGGCGCGCCGAAAATGGGCGCCCGGTCGAGCAGCGTCGCGCCGAAACGGGGCAGCCGCGCCGCCCAGAAGTCCAGCGCGCCGGGCGGGACGGCGTATCGCACGGTCGCGACCTGCCCCGCCCCGGTCCGCCCCGCCGGCGAGTCGGCCCAGGCGAAATAGGTCATCGCAGACCCCGCTGAGCCCAACTCGTCGCCATAATAGAGGTGCCAAGCCGTCGGATCGTCGAAATTCACCGTCCGCTTGACCATGCGCAGCCCGAGCGCGCCGACGTGAAACGCGCGGTTGCTTGCGGGGTCGCCGCAGATCGCGGTGACATGGTGCAGGCCTTCGACATCGGGGCGCGGCGGAATGGACATCGGCGAAACCTTCGCATGAGACGGAGTCGCGCAGATATGGGCCAACGGAAATATAGAGAATTAAGTTCCATATCGCAAAACTGTTGCGAATTTGGAAACTTGTGCGCCATCAACCGCCAGCGCCGAAGCTGCGCCCGGCGACGCGCTCATAGACGGCGAGCGTGCGCCGCTGCATCTCGGCGACGGTGAACAGCTGGGCGACCCGCGCCCGCCCCGCCGCCGCCATATGCGCCCGCGCCGAGGCGTCGAGCGACAGCGCCGCATCCGCCGCATCGGCCAGCGCCGCCGCGTCGCCCGGCGGAACGAGCCAGCCGGTCCGGCCATGCGCGACGGTCTCGCGCGCGCCGCCATGGTCGGTCGCGATCACCGGGCGGCCCATCGCCTGCGCCTCGACCGGCGTCCGCCCGAACGCTTCGGGCTCGGTCGAAGCCGAGACGACGACCGAGGCGAGCTTGTAGGCCGCCGGCATGTCCTCGCACAGCCCGCCGAGCCGCACGACGTCCAGCGCGTCGCGCGCGCGCGCCTGGGCGAGCAGCGCTTCTCCGGCGTCGGAGTCGGCGCCGCCGCCGACCAGGACGAACAGGAAATCCGCCGCGCCGCGCCGCGCCTTGAGCAGCGCCGCCGCCTCGACGAAGGCGCTCTGCCCCTTCCAGCGCGACAGCCGCGCCGGCAGCAGAACCACGGGCCGCGGGTCCTCCACGATGCCCCAGTCGCGCGCCACAGCGATGGCGCGCTCGGCGCTGACGAGCTCTTCCGCGAAGGCGCCGAGGTCGGCGCCGCGCGGGATCACCTCGATCAGCGCCGGGTCCAGCCCATGTCGGGCGACGATCAGATCGCGGATGAACTCCGAGATCGCGATCGTCGGACGACCTTTCGCCATCACCGAATTGTAGAGCCGCTTGAACGGGCCGGACTCGGAATAGACGCCGTGCCATGTCGTCACGAAGGGCCGCGCGGTGCGGCGCGCGGCGAGCAGCGCGCTCCAGGCCGGGGCGCGCGAGCGCGCGTGCACCACGTCCACCCCTTCCGCGACGATCAGCTGCGCGAGCCGCCCGGCGTTGCGCCAGATCGTCAGCGGGTTCTTCGACGCGAACGGGCCGGGCACATGCTCGGCCCCCTGCAGCGCCAGACGCGCCGCGAGCCGGCCGCCCTCGCTCGCCACCAGCGCCCGCCCGCCCGCCGCGGCGACCGCGCGCGCGACCTCGAGCGCGCCGCGCTCGACGCCCCCGACGTCGAGCCGGGGCAGGACCTGCAGCACGGTGAGGGGCCTCGCAGCTTGGTCGCGGGCGGCCCCGTCGCTATGGTCGGCGCGCGCGCGAGGACCAGCGAGAGGATCGGCGACCATGAACGCTCCGCACTTTCTCGACCTGAACGACGGCCGCAGGCTGGCCTATCACAGAACCTTCGCCAAGGGGGAGTTGGCGCGCGCCCCCGGCGTGGCGTTTCTCGGCGGCTTCGCCTCCGATATGACCGGGACCAAGGCGGCGCATCTGCAACTTTGGGCCGAGGCGCGCGGCTGCGCGTTCCTGCGCTTCGACTACACCGGCCACGGCGCTTCCTCGGGGCGCTTCGCCGAGGGCTGCGTCGGCGACTGGGCGCGCGACGCGCGCGACGCGCTGGCGCATCTGACGGAGGGGCCGCAGATCCTCGTCGGCTCCTCGATGGGCGGCTGGATCGCGCTGCTGATCGCGCGCGAGGCGCCGGAGCGGGTCGCGGCCCTGGTCGGGATCGCGGCGGCCCCCGATTTCACCGAGGATGCGATGTGGCGCGGCTTCAGCGCGGCCCAGCGCGCGGAACTGGCCGAGCGCGGCGAGGTCGTCGTGCCGAGCGACTACGACCCCGCCGGGCTGACCGTCACGCGCCGGTTGATCGAGGACGGGCGCGACAACCTCGTGCTGCGCACGCCTCTGCACCTGCCCTTTCCGGTCCGCCTGTTGCAGGGGACGGCGGACGTGGACGTGCCGCCGGCGGTTGGGTTGCGCCTGCTCGACCATATCGACGCCGCCGATCTGCGGCTGACGCTGGTCAAGCGCGCCGATCACCGCTTCAGCGGCCCCGCCGAGCTGGCGCTCCTGACGGCGGAGCTCGACGCGCTGCTCGACCGATTCGCCGCGCAGACCGGTCAGAGCGGGATCGGCGCGCCGGCGTAATCCTCGACGACCCCCGTCGTCGCAAGCGACAGCGCATCGAAGCGCGCCAGCAGCCCCGCGGCGCTGGCTCTGGGTTCGACATCGGCGCCGGCGCCGCCCATCTCGGTGCGCACCCAGCCGGGGTGATAGGCGCCGACGGCGACGCCCATCGGCTTCAACTCGGCGGCGAGGTTGCAGGCGAGGTTGGTCGCCGCGGCCTTGGAGGCGCGATAGGCGTAGGACCCGCCTTTCGCGCGCGTCGTGGAGCCCATGATCGAGGAGATCACCGCCACCTTGCCCGCCGGCGCCTTGCGCAGCAGCGGCAGGAAGGCGCGCACGGTGAAGAACGGCCCCGCGACATTGGTCATCAGCACGGTGCGCCAGGCTTCGGCGTCGAGGGCGGGGTCGTCGATCCCGCCGCGTCCGAGATAGGCGCCGGCGTTGCAGACGAGGATGTCGAGCGTCCGGTCGGCGAGCAGGCGGGCGAGGTCCTCGGCGCGGTCCGGCTCCGTGACGTCGAGGGCGAAAAAGTCGACGTCGCCGCCTTCCGCCGCCAGCCGGGCCGGCGCGTCGGACCCGACCGGGTCGCGCGCCGTGGCCAGCACGACGTCGCCGCGCGCCGCCGCCGCCCGCGCCAGCGCGAAGCCGACCCCGCGATTGGCGCCGGTGATCAGGAGGGTTCGGGACATCGGTCGTCTCTCCGTGCGTGGGGATGCGGGGCGGGGCGAGCGAATTTGCGCGGGGTGCGGTCATCGACCGAAGCTCGCCGCTCGCCGCGAGAGGGGAGATCGGCCTGAAAGACGCTGGTCACAAGGTGTGGGCCGTTGGTTTTGAGAGGAAAATCTCGGTCGATCGAAGTCCTCGGGCCGGCTTGCGCCCAAGATGCGCGCGGCCAGCGCCCCCGCTCCAGCCGGGGAGGGCGCGCTCCTCGGCGCCCAACTCGACTGGGGGATGCTCGTGCGAAACCGCCATCGCGGGCCTACAGCGCCAGTCCCCGCAGCAGCCGCGGCGGCTCGCCCGCATCCCCCGCCGCGGCGGCGACGAAGGCGCGCTTGAGGGCGGGCGCCGCCTCGACGGCCGCGAGCCCCAGATCGCGCAGCGCGCGCAGCGGGCCGAGATCGTTGGAGAACAGACGGTTCATCCCGTCGGTGAAGATGCCGAACAGATTGGAGTCGAAGCGCCGCCAGCGCTGGTAACGCTCGAGCGGCAGGGCGCCGCCGACATCCTCGCCGCGGCGCGCGGCCTCCGCCAGAACTTCCGCCAGCGCGCCCACGTCGCGCAGGGCGACGTTGAAGCCCTGGCCCGCGATCGGGTGCATCGCATGCGCGGCGTCGCCGACGAGCGCCAGACGCGGCGCGACGAAGTCGCGCGCCACCGACAGCGCCAGCGGATAGGCCCAGCGCCGCCCCTCCAGCGCCACCCGCCCGAGCAGCCCCCCCATGCGCGCAGCGATCTCCGCAGCATAGGCGCGGTCGTCGAGCCCCGCGATCCGCCGCGCGACCGGCGCGCGCTCGGACCACACGATGGAGGCGCGGTCGCCCGGCAGCGGCAGGATCGCGAAGGGCCCTCCCGGATAGAAGATCTGCCGCGCCACCCCCTCATGCGGGCGCTCGCAGCGGATCGCGCAGACCAGCCCGATCTGGTCGTAGGCCCGCCCGGCGCGCGCGATGCCCGCGCCGCGCGCCAGCGCCGAGCGCTTGCCGTCGCAGGCCGCGACCAGCCGTCCGCTCAGCTCCGTCCCGTCCTCGAGCGTCAGCGCCGCCCGTCCCGGCTCGACCCGCATCGCCGCCGCACGCGCCGGCGCGCGCTCGGCGATCAGCGGCTCGGCGGCGACGGCGTCGAGCAGCGCGCCGCGCAGGAACCGATCTTCGAGCAGCACCGCGAAGGGCGCGTCGCCCTCGCCGTCGAAGCGCAGGCGACGGTCCCCGCGTCGCCCCGGAACGCCGTCGAAAATCTCGATGGCCGTCATCGGCTGCGCCTGCGCCGCCACCGGCGCCCAGAGTCCGAGCGCCTGCAGGCAGCGCACCGAGGCCGCCGCCAGCGCATAGGCGCGCCCGTCGAATTCCGGCGCGGCGCGGCGCTCGCGCGGCTCCGCGTCGATCAGGATCGAGGACAGCCCCGCCTGCGCCGCGGCGAGCGCCAGCGCCGGCCCGACGAGGCCGCCGCCGGCGATGAGGAGATCGGCGTCGAGTGCGTTCTGGGTCATGGCGCGTGAGTATCGGGCGCGCGGGGCGCTTGTCCACTCCCGGCGCGCCGACCGCGCTGGACAGCGCGGGCGCGTCGGGATGGGATGCCGGCGATTCGCTTGCGGGGGGAGGGGGCGCGATGCTGCGGAGCTGGGGCGATTTCGGCGCAGGCCCGCGGCTGGCGGTCGAGCCCGCGCGCACGGTCGCGGTGCTGGCGACGGCGGCGGTCGAGCAGCACGGTCCGCATCTGCCGCTGAGCACCGATTCCGAAATCGCGGCGGGGCTCTTGCGCGAAACCGGCGCGCGGCTGCCCGACGATCTCGACATTCGGCTGCTGCCGCTTCAGATGGTCGGCAAGTCCAACGAGCATCTGCATGTCGCCGGCACGCTGACGCTGCCCGCCGAACTCGCCACGGCGCTCTGGGTCGAGATCGGATTGTCGGTCGCGCGGGCGGGCGTGCGCAAGATGGTCGTCGTCAACAGCCATGGCGGCAACGCCGACCTGATCTCGATCGCGGCGCGCGAGTTGCGGGTGCGCGCGGGGATGCTCTGCGTCCGGTGCCATTGGGGCGCGTTCGGAACGCCCGAGGGCCTGTTCTCGGCCCGCGAGCGCGAATTCGGCATTCATGGCGGCGATTACGAGACGTCGCTGATGCTGCATTTCCGCCCGGACCTCGTGGACATGGGCGCGGCGCGCGACTTCGCGAATTCCGGCGAGGGGGCGGGCCTGCTGCGCCCGACCGGCCCTGTCGGCTATGGCTGGATCGCGGCGGATGTGAACCCCGAAGGCGTCGCGGGCGAGGCGCATCTGGCCACGGCCGAGAAGGGGAGTCTGGCGGCGGCGCATCAGGCGGAGGGATTCGCGGCGCTGCTGCGCGAGGTCGCCGCGCTCGATCTGTCGAATTTCGGCGCGTTTGGCGCCTGAAACGCACGGCGCGCGCCGACCGGGCCGGCGCGCGCCGCAAACCGGAGTTTGAGATTACTGGAACTGCGCCAGATAGGCCGCGACGTCGGCCGCTTCTTCTTCCTTGGCGAGCTTGAAGGCCATCAGCGAGCGCGCCTTCGGGTCGCCGAGATACTCGCGCAGATAGGCGCGCGGATCGGCGAGATACTTGACGACCTCTTCCTCGGTCCAGACGAGGCCCTTCTCGCCGGCGGCGACGAGGCTGTCGCCGTACTTGTCGAAATCGGCGTGCGAGCCGGCCTTGTGGCCGATGGTGCCCCACTGGTTCGGGCCGGTCTTGCCGCCCTTCACGATCTCTTCGCCAGCGGGGCTGACGATCGCATGGCAGGTCTTGCAGCGCTTGGCGAACACCGACTCGCCATTGGCGGCGTCGGCGGCCTGCGCGGCCCCGCCGAGGGCGAAAGCGGCGATGGCGGCGGCGATGATGGTCTTCATGTCGAAGCGTCTCCTTGGCGATAGCTGAGGGCGTCCTCTGGGTCGGAAGCGAGGCCGCCCGCCTCCCTGTAGCACAGTCTAGAGCCGTGAAGCCCGAAGGCGAACCCCGCAGACCGGCTTCTAGCCGCGACCGAATGTTTCACCGAAGGCCTCGCGCAACGCAAGGTCGAGGTCGGGCATGGTCGCGGGAACGCCCAGATCGACAAGGCTCGTCACGCCGAACTCGCGCAGCCCGCAGGGCGCGATGCCGCCATAGTGCGACAGGTCGGGGTCGACGTTGATGGAGACGCCGTGAAAGCTCACCCATCGCCGCACGCGCACGCCGATGGCGGCGATCTTGTCCTCCGCAGGCGATCCGTCCGCGCGGGGTGCGCGGTCGGGGCGCGGCACCCAGACGCCGACGCGCCCCTCCCGCCGCTCGCCGCGAATGTGGAAGGCCGCGAGCGCGCGGATCGCCCATTCCTCCAGCGTCCAGACGAAACGCCGCACGTCCCGGCCCCGCAGGCTCAGGTCGAGCATGACATAGGCCACGCGCTGGCCGGGGCCGTGATAGGTGTATTCCCCGCCGCGCCCCGTGCGATGCACTTCGAAGCGGTCGGGGTCGAAAAGGTCGCCCGGATGCGCCGACGTTCCGGCGGTGTAGAGCGGCGGGTGCTCGAGCAGCCAGACGAGCTCCGGCGCTGTCCCCGCCCGGATCGCCGCGACCCGCGCCTCCATCTCCGCCACGGCCTGCGGATAGGGCGTGAGGCCGTCGGTGGCGCGCCATTCGATCATCCCGTTTCGTCCTAACGGTCGTCGCGCGGCGGGGGAAGGGGGTCCCCGCCGTCTCGTCCGCCATCCGCCGGGCGATGCGCAGGCGAAATGGCGTCGAGGCCACTTTCGGTCACATGGAGACCGACGGCCTGGCCATGCGCCTTTCCGGCGCGGTCGGCGGTCTTGGCCGGATGGACGGCGCTCCGGAGACGCGGCGCCCGAGTTCTTCGTCAGTTCGCCCCTTCTGGCGGCGCCGTTTCCGGCGATGGTCGCGTCGCTCGGGAAGATGGGACTTGAAACCGCGACCGGCGTCGGCGGACGGTCGAATGCGAGAGCGCGGCCGCCGCGTCGGTTGAGGTTGCGTCCACCGCCTTTCCGTGTAGTTTCGCGGCGCGCCGGAGGGGTGGCCGAGTGGTCGAAGGCGCACGCCTGGAAAGCGTGTATAGGGGCGACCCTATCGCGGGTTCGAATCCCGCTCCCTCCGCCAC
>NZ_DAIQNN010000049.1:0-24113 GCF_036788415.1 Rubrimonas sp.
GCCGCCGCCCGGCGCGGGGATGGCGCGGACCTCGCAGCCCGGTTTCTCGACGATCTGCGCGAAGATCTTGAAGCCCGAGCCGCGGAAATGCTCGGAGACGACCTGCATCTCTATGGGGTTGCGCAAGTCCGGCTTGTCGGAGCCGTATTTCAGCAGCGCCTCGGCGTAGGGGATGCGCGGGAAGACCTGCGTCACGGGCTTGCCGCCGCCGAACTCCTCGAACACGCCGCGCATCACCGGCTCGATGGCCTGGAACACGTCCTCCTGTTCGACGAAGCTCATCTCGATGTCGAGCTGGTAGAATTCGCCGGGGCTGCGGTCGGCGCGGGGGTCCTCGTCGCGAAAACACGGCGCGATCTGGAAATACCGGTCGAAGCCCGCGACCATGCAGAGCTGCTTGAATTGCTGCGGCGCCTGCGGAAGCGCGTAGAACTTGCCCGGATGCAGGCGGCTCGGCACGAGGAAGTCGCGCGCGCCCTCGGGGCTGGAGGCGGTGAGGATCGGGGTCTGGAACTCGGTGAAGCCCTGCTCGGTCATGCGGCGGCGGAGCGAGGCGATCACGGCGCTGCGCATCATAATGGTGCGGTGCAACGTCTCGCGGCGCAGGTCGAGGAAACGGTATTTGAGCCTTGTCTCCTCCGGATAATCCGGCTCTCCGAACACCGGCAGTGGCAGCTCCTCGGCGGCCCCGAGCACCTCGAGCGCGGTGGCGTAGAGCTCGATCTCGCCGGTGGCGAGCTTGTCGTTGACGAGCGACGCGTCGCGCGCCTTCACCAGCCCGTCGATGCGCACCACCCATTCGGCGCGGATCTTCTCGACCTCGGCGAAAGCGGGGCTGTCGGGGTCGGCGACGATCTGGGTCATGCCGTAATGGTCGCGCAGATCGACGAACAGCACGCCGCCATGGTCGCGCACGCGGTGGACCCAGCCCGAGAGCCGGACGGTCTGGCCGACATGGGCGGCGCGGAGGTCGCCGCAGGTGTGGCTGCGATAGGCGTGCATGATGATCCCCGGTGCGCGGCGAAAGGCCCGCGCGGCTTAAAGCCTTCCGGGGCGGCTCGCAAGCGCGGCGGGGCCGCGCCCGCCGCGCCCGCC
This sequence comes from Rubrimonas sp., assembly GCF_036788415.1. Lineage (NCBI taxonomy): Bacteria > Pseudomonadati > Pseudomonadota > Alphaproteobacteria > Rhodobacterales > Paracoccaceae > Rubrimonas > Rubrimonas sp. Next base: position 1,096 of record NZ_DAIQNN010000049.1, read on the forward strand.
GCGCTTGCGGCTCAGGCGGCGCCGTCGCGCGGAACCGTCGCCGCGAACGTCTCGCCGGCCATCGCCGTGGCGCGGCGCATGAACTCGGCGCTTTCGTCGGCGTAGTCGGACATCGCCTGCGTGCAGAATTCCTGCGTCACGGCGGCGATCTCGGGCGCGTCGGCGGCCTTGGCCAGCGCCTCGGCGGCGGCGAGGTCGCGTTCGATGCGCCGCGAGACGAAGTCGAGCATGTGCTTCTGCATCGCCAGCACGCCGCACATCGCGCGGGCGTTGACGTGAGTCGCGCTGGCGAAGGCCTTCTGCCCGGCCTCGGTCATCATGTCGAAGGGTGGGCGGGTCTCGGTCTGCGTGCTCATCGGAGCCTCCCTGATCGCGGGGCGCGGGCGAGGCGGCGTTCGGGACGTCGCCATAACGCGCGCCGTTAACCACGACAGAGGATGGGGATCGGGCGGCGCCGACGCAATGATGCGCGTCAACTTCGCGGGATGAAATTTCCGTTCGCCTTCTGTGACAGCGCCGTCAGGCCAGCTTGGCGAGCAGCGGCGCCCATTCCGCGCGCAACGCCGCATGGGCGCGGGTCGCGCGGTCGAAAGCGCCGAGGCCGCGGCCAGCGAGGTCGACATAGGCCGCGCGGTCGGCGATCCGGGCGACCGGCGCGCGCCCCGCCTCGGCCAACGCCGCCTCCAGCGCGTCGAGCGCGCGGCCTTTCCGGGCGCGCATCACGGTGAGGTGGACGACGGCCTTTCCCTTGCGGATGCGTTTTATCTCGTCGAGTTGCGACAGGAACTTCAGAGTCGCCCGCAAGTCTATGGGGGAAGGGGCCAACGGCGTGACGATCAGATCGGCCTCCGCGGCGAGGGTCTCGGCGCGGGCGCCCTTGAGCGAGCCAGGCGCGTCGATCACCAGCCAGTCGAGCCCCTTCGGAGCTTCGCCGATCTCGCTTGCGCGCGACCAGTCCAGCGTCTCGATCGCCGCCTCGCCGGCCGGGCGCAGCGACAGCCAACGCAGGCTGGAGCGCTGGCGGTCGGCGTCCGCCAGCGCGACGCGCGCCCCCTGGGCTGCGAACGCGCCGGCCAGCGTCGTGGCCGTGGTCGTCTTGCCGACGCCGCCCTTGGCGTTGGCGACCAGAACCGAGCGCATGCAGACACCTCCGCCTCTCATCCGTCGCGCGCGCGCCACGCTAGCGGGCGTTCACCAATCTGGGCAAGTGCCGCGCGCACAATCGGCGGGACAGCGGCGCAGCCGGAGGATATGACACTTCGCCATGAGACTGATCACCACGCAGGACGAGCTCGCGGCCTTCTGCGCCGCCTGCGCCCGTCACCCCTTCGTCGCCGTCGACACCGAATTCATGCGCGAGCGGACCTACTGGCCGCAGCTTTGCCTCGTGCAACTCGCCCATCCCGGCGACGACGCCGAGGCCGCCGCCGCGATCGACCCGCTGGCCGAAGGGCTCGACCTGTCGCCGCTCTTCGCCCTGATGGCCGACGAGGGCGTCCTCAAAGTGTTCCATGCGGCGCGTCAGGATGTGGAGATCTTCCACCATCTCGGCGGCGCGGTACCGGCGCCGCTCTTCGACACGCAGGTCGCGGCGATGGTCTGCGGCTATGGCGATCAGGTCGGCTACGAGACCCTTGTGCGCAAGATCGCACGCGCCGGGCTCGACAAGAGCTCGCGCTTCACCGACTGGGCGCGCCGCCCGCTCTCGGACAAGCAGCTCGCCTATGCGCTGGGCGACGTGACGCATCTGCGCGCCATCTACGAGAAGCTCTCGTCGCGGCTGGCCGAAACCGGGCGGGGCGACTGGGTGGCTGAGGAGATGGCGGTGCTGACCGACCCCCGCACCTATCTCTGCGCGCCCGACGAGGCGTGGATGCGGGTCAAGACGCGCTCGACCGACCGTCGCTTCCTCGCCTGCGTCCAGACGCTCGCGGCGTGGCGAGAGCGGGAGGCGCAGGCGCGCGACGTGCCGCGCAGCCGCCTGCTGAAGGACGACGCCCTGCTCGAGATCTGCTCGAGCCGTCCGCGCACCGCCGAGGAGATGGGGCGGCTGCGGCTGTTGCAGCGCGAGGGTCGCAAGGGCGACGTCGCCGAGGCGATCCTCGCCGCGCTGCGCGAGGCCGAGGCGATACCCGAGGCGCTTCGCCCGGTCGCCGAGGAGCGCGCCGAGCCCAAACCCGGCGCGGCGGGGCTGGTGGAGCTTCTCAAGGTGCTGCTGCGCGCGCGGGCCGACGACGCCGGCGTCGCGCAGAAGCTGATCGCCTCCTCCGCCGATCTGGAGCGGCTCGCCTCCGAGGACGAGCCCGATCTGCCGGTTCTGGCGGGCTGGCGGCGCGACGTGTTCGGCGCGGACGCGCTGCGCCTCAAGCGCGGCGAGATCGCGCTGACGGCGACGCGGCAGGGCGTGCGCGTGGTGCCGACCCCGGTCGAGTGACGACCTACTAGCCGCCGGCCCGCCGCGTCTCGCGCGCCGGCGGAATGGCGTAGGTCACCGCCGCATGCGCCACCGGCCCGTCGCGCCTCCCGTCCGACCAGATCGTCGCCTCGCCGACCGACAGAACGCGGCCGAGCCGGAGCACGCGCGCCTCGCAGACGAGGTCGGCTGCGGGCGGTTTGGCGAGGAAGTTGACGGTCATCGACGTCGTGACGGTCAGCGCCTCGCGCCCGATCATCGCGAGCGTCGCGACATAGTAGGCGCAGTCCGCGAGCGCGAACATCGCGGGTCCCGACACGGTGCCGCCGGGGCGCAGGTGCCGCTCGGCGACGGGCATGCGCAGCCGCGCGCGCATCGGCCCGACATCCTCGACCAGAAAATCGCCGCGCACTTGCGGGAACACCTCGTGTAGGAACTCGGCGAGTTCGGCGGCGGTCAGTTTCGGCTCCATCGGCCTTTCCTCGGGCGGCGGGGCGGGTAGGATGGCGCTCTAGCGGAGAACGCGAGGGAGGGCGAGTCATGGCCGACGGAACGGGCGAGGCGCCGGCGCTCTTGCGCGAGGATGCGGGCGGGGTCGCGACGCTGACGCTGAACCGGCCGGCGCAGCTCAACGCGCTGTCGGAGGCGCTGCTCGCGGCGCTGCAGGCGGAGTTCGACGCGCTGGCGGTCGACGCGGCGACGAAAGTGGTGGTGATCCGCAGCGCCGGGCGGGCCTTCTGCGCCGGCCACGATCTGCGCGAGATGGAGCGCGCGCGGGCGGCGCCGGACCGGGGGCGGGCTTACTTCACAAGCCTCTTCGCGCAATGCGCGCGGATGATGACGAGCATCACGCGCCTGCCGCAGCCGGTGATCGCCGAGGTGCACGCGCTGGCGACGGCGGCGGGCTGCCAGCTGGTCGCCTCCTGCGACATGGCGGTGGCCTCGCGCGAGGCGAAATTCGGGGTGAACGGGGTGAATATCGGGCTGTTCTGCTCGACGCCGATGGTCGCGCTGACCCGCAACATCCCCGCCAAGCACGCCTTCGAGATGCTGACCACCGGCGGCTTCATAGACGCGGAGCGGGCGGAGCGGCTCGGTCTGGTCAACCGGGTGGCGGCGCCGGAGGACCTCGCGCAGGAGACGCGGGCGCTGGCGGAGACGGTGGCGGGCAAGCTCGCCTCCGCCGTCCGCATCGGCAAGCGGGCGTTCTACGAACAGGCCGAGATGAGCCTCGACGCGGCCTACGCCCATACCGGGCGCGTGATGGCGGAGAACATGCTGCACCGCGACACCGCCGAAGGCGTCGCGGCGTTTCTGGAGAAGCGGCGGCCCGACTGGAGCTGACGACAGGCGCCGCGGCGATGGCCTGACGCCGCGCGCCGCGCGCGCGTCGGCGCACTTTAGACGCGAACGGCGCCGGACTTTCGCCCGGCGCCGGTGTTTGAACTCCTATCGGCTCAGGAGCGCCGGAGGCGGGCGGGCGGGCCGACCCGGACCCGCCCAGCCTCCCTGCGTCCCCGCGGCTCAGGCCGCGAGGTCGAAGCGGTCGGCGTTCATCACCTTGGTCCAGGCGGCCACGAAATCGCGGGCGAACTTCTCCGCCGCGTCGTCCTGCGCATAGACCTCCGCATAGGCCCGCAGCACCGAGTTCGACCCGAACACCAGATCGACCCGCGTCGCCGTCCACTCCGCCGCGCCGGTCTTGCGGTCGCGCAGCTCGTAGGTGTTCCCGCCGGTCGGAACCCAGGAATAGCCCATGTCGGTGAGGGTGACGAAGAAGTCGGTCGTCAGCGCCCCTTCGCGGTCGGTGAACACGCCGTGCTTCGACCCGTCGTAGTTCGCGCCGATCGCACGCAGGCCGCCGACGAGGCAGGTCATCTCCGGCGCCGTCAGGCCCATCAGCTGCGCCCGGTCGAGCATCAGTTCTTCGGGGCTGACCACGTAGTCCTTCTTCACCCAGTTGCGGAAGCCGTCATGGATCGGCTCGAGCGGCGCGAAGGAGGGGCCGTCGGTCATCTCCGGCGTCGCGTCGCCGCGGCCCGGCGCGAAGGGAACCTCGATGTCGAAGCCCGCCGCCTTGGCGGCCTTCTCGACGCCGACATTGCCGGCGAGCACGATCATGTCCGCGACGCTCGCGCCGATCTCCTGCGCGATCGGCTCGAGCGCGGCCAGAGCCTTCGCCAGACGCGCCGGCTCGTTGCCCTCCCAATCCTTCTGCGGGGCCAGACGGATGCGCGCGCCGTTGGCGCCGCCGCGCATGTCCGAGCCGCGGAAAGTGCGGGCGCTGTCCCAAGCGGTGGCGACCATCTCGGCGACCGAAAGGCCAGAGGCCGCGATCTTCGCCTTCGCCGCCGCCACGTCGTAGCCCGTCGGGCCGGCGGGGATCGGGTCCTGCCAGATCAGATCTTCCTTCGGGACTTCCGGGCCGACATAGCGGACTTTCGGCCCCATGTCGCGATGGGTCAGCTTGAACCAGGCGCGGGCGAAGGCGTCGTCGAGCAGGGCGGGGTTCTTGTAGAACCGCTCCGAGATCTCCCGGTAGATCGGGTCCATCTTCATCGCCATGTCGGCGTCGGTCATGATCGGATTGTAGCGGATCGACGGATCCTCCACGTCGACCGGCTTGTCCTCTTCCTTGATGTCGATGGGCTCCCACTGCCAGGCGCCGGCGGGGGACTTCTTCAGCTCCCACTCGTAGTTCAGCAACAGATAGAAATAGCCGTTGTCCCACTTGGTCGGGTGGGTCGTCCACGCGCCCTCGATGCCGCTGGTGACGGTGTTGCGCCCGACGCCGCGGCTCGTGTGGTTGATCCAGCCGAGGCCCTGCTCCTCGACGCCCGCCGCCTCGGGATCGGCCCCGAGCAGGCCCGCGTCGCCATTGCCGTGGCACTTGCCGACCGTGTGGCCGCCGGCGGTCAGCGCGACGGTCTCCTCGTCGTTCATGGCCATGCGCGCGAAGGTCTCGCGGACCTGCAGCGCGGTCTTCAGCGGGTCGGGCTGGCCGTTCACGCCTTCGGGATTGACGTAGATGAGGCCCATCTGCACCGCGGCGAGCGGGTTCTCCATGGTGGAGGGGTCCTCGAGGCTCTCGTAGCGGCTGTCGGACGGCGCCAGCCACTCCTTCTCGGAGCCCCAGTAGACGTCCTTCTCGGGGCGCCAGATGTCCTCGCGGCCGAAGGCGAAGCCGAAGGTCTTCAGCCCCATGGTCTCATAGGCGACGTTGCCGGCGAGGATGATCAGGTCGGCCCAGCTGACGGAATTGCCGTACTTCTTCTTGATCGGCCAGAGCAGACGGCGCGCCTTGTCGAGGTTGACGTTGTCGGGCCACGAGTTCAGCGGCGCGAAGCGCTGGTTGCCGGTGCCGGCGCCGCCGCGACCGTCGGCGATGCGGTAGGAGCCCGCCGCGTGCCAGGCCATGCGGATCATCAGACCGCCGTAATGACCCCAATCCGCCGGCCACCACTCCTGGCTTTCGGTCATCAGGTCGGCGAGATCCTTCTTCAGCGCCGCGACGTCGAGCGTCTTCAGCGCCTCGCGATAGCTGAACGCCTCGCCCATCGGGTTGGTCTTGCGGTCGTGCTGATCGAGGATGTCGAGGTTCAGCGCGTTCGGCCACCACTCCATCACCGAGCGGCCAGCCGCGGTCAGGCCGCCATGCAGAACCGGGCATTTCCCGGCTGCGAGATCGTTTCCGTCCATGTCGCTCTCCCCTTGCGGCGAATGTTGCGCGCGTGCCACGCGGCGAATCCCGCTGCCTGCGCTTACCGGCGGTTGTGACAGAGGGGAGCCATAAGATAAAGTTGCATTTCTTTATCGGATTGATATGCAGTGCTTATGAATGCCGTCACCCTCCGCCATCTTCGCTATTTCGAGGCGCTCGCCCAGAACCGTCATTTCGGACGGGCGGCGGCCTCCTGCGCGATCTCCCAGCCGGCCTTGTCGCTGCAGGTCAAGGAGTTCGAGGAGATCCTCGGCGCGCCGCTGGTGGAGCGCGGGCCGCGCGCGCTGCGACTGACCGCGCTCGGCGAGGACGTCGCCGCCCGCGCGCGCGCCATCCTCCGAGATGTGGACGATCTGGCCGATCTCGCGCGCGTCGCCCGCGACCCGTTCGACGGGCTGCTGCGCCTCGGGATCATTCCGACCGTGGCGCCTTATCTCGCCCCGGCGATCATTCGCGCGCTCGCGCGCGCGCACCCCGCGCTCGAGCTCGCGCCGCGCGAGGCGGTCACGCAGAAGCTGATCGAAGGCCTGCTCGAGTCGCGACTGGATGCGGCGGTCGTCGCCCTTCCCGTCTCCGAGCCCGCGCTCGAGGAAGCGCCGCTCTTCGAGGAGGAGTTCGTCCTCGTCCGGCCGCGCGAGGACGAAGGCCGCCCGGTCCCAAGCCCCAGCGCGCTGCAGACGATGAGACTCCTGCTGCTGGAGGAAGGGCACTGCTTCCGCGATCAGGCGCTGGCCTTCTGCCAGCGCGCGCCGTCGGCGCCGCGCGCGCTGATGGAGGGAAGCTCGCTCTCGACGCTGGTGCAGATGGTCGGCGCCGGGATCGGCGTGACGCTCATCCCAGAGATGGCGGTGGCGGTGGAGACCCGCTCGGCCCGGGTGTCGCTCGCCCGCTTCGGCCCGCCGCCGCCCGCGCGCAGGATCGGCATGGTGTGGCGGCGCGGCAGCCTGCTCGCCGAGCCGCTGCGGGCGATCGCCGATGTGGTGCGCGGCGCGGCGCTGGCGCAGCGCGCGGGAGGGTCGGGCTGAAGGGCGGGCGGCGCGCCGCCCGCCTCGCATCCCCTCGGGTCGCGCGGGTCGTCAGGCCGCCTTGCGGCCCCGCGACGCCGAGAAGTTCGCAGACAGCGCCTGAAGGCGCGCGACCTCCTGTTGCAGCGCCTTGACCACGCCTTCGGTCTGGTCGGCGATGCGCGCGTTCTCCTGCGTCATCTGGTCGAGGCCCGAGATCGTCGAGGAGATTTCGCCCACCCCCAGCGCCTGCTCGCGGCTGGCGCTCGAAATCTCGCCGATCAGCCGCTCCAGATCGCCGATCTGGTCGGCCATCTCCGTCAGCGTCGTGCGCGCGCCCTCGACGCTCGCAACGCCCTTGGCGACGTTGTCGCGGCTCTCGCCGGTCAGCGTGTTGATCTCCGCCGCCGCCTCCGAGGCCCGCCGCGCCAGCGCGCGAACCTCCGAGGCGACCACTGCGAAGCCCTTGCCGGCCTCGCCCGCCCGCGCCGCCTCGACTGCGGCGTTGAGCGCAAGCAGGTTCGTCTGCATCGCGATCGATTCGATGGCGTCGGTGATCGAGGCGATGCGTTCGGCGCTCTGGGCGATGTCGCGCATCTGCGCGACCGCCCCTTCGATGGCGCTCCGGCTGCGGTCCGACGCCTGCGCCACGCTCCTCGCGCCGCCCGAGGCCTGCTCGGCGCTCTGGGCGTTGGAGGACACGGTCGCCGACATCTGCTCCATCGTCGCCGAGGTCTGCTCCAGCGACGCGGCCTGCGAACTCGCGCGGTCGGCGAGATCGTGCGCCTCGCGCGCCATCGCGTCGGCTGTGCCGGTCAGCGCGGCGACGGCCCCTGAGATGCCGCCGAGCAGGGTGGTGAGCGCCTCGGCGGTCGCGTTGACGTCGGTCTGCAGGGCGGCGAACTCGCCGCGATGCGTCCCGTTCATGCGCTGACTCAAATCGCCCGAAGCGAGCGCCGACAGCACCGTCCGCACCGCCCCGATGGCGCCCGCGACCGTGTCGGCGAGCGCGTTGACCGCCCCGCCCAGCGCGTTGAGGTCGGGTTCGTCGAAATCGCAGGCGACGCGGCGGCTCAGATCGCCCGCCGCCGCCGCCTCGACCACCGCGCCAATCTGCTGGCCGAGCTGGCGCAGCATCTGGGCCCGCGCCGCGCGCGCGCCTTCCTCCATCCGCTCCTGCTCGAATTTGAGAGCCGCGACTTCGGCGGCGTTGGCGCGGAAGACCTCGAGCGCCTTGGCCATCCCGCCGATCTCGTCCGAACGGTCCGCCCCTTCGATGGGCGCGTCGAGATCGCCTGCGGCGACCCCGCCCATCCGCGCGCCGAGCGCGGCGAGACGCGTCCCGATCCAGTGGCTGAACATCAGCCCCATCGCCAGCGCCGCCGCGAAGGCGAGGCCCGCGCCGATCAGCGCCGCGCGCCGCACCTCGGCCGAGGTCGCGGCGAAGCCCTCGAGCGAGGTCAGCAGGTGCGCCGCGCCGGAGACGTTGCCGGCGTAGTCGCGGATCGGTTCGACCCGGCCCATCATCGCGCGCCCGCCGACGTCGAAGCGTCCTGCGACCGTCTCGCCGGACCGCACCCGCGCAAGCGTCGTCGCGTCGAGCAGCGGCGGCGCGGAAATGGTGGACGCCATGCGCGACTGCTCGGCGTCGGAGGCGTCGAAGGTCGCGACGTTGTCGGCGGGGAACAAGTAGAATTCGGCCTCCGCCGTCGCGGCGCGCGCGAGGTTCTCGAAGAAGGGCGCGCCGAAGCTCATGCCGAATTCGACCGTCCCGACATGGACGCCTTCGGCCTCGACCGGGACGACCGCGCGCACGCCGAGCCCGCCGCGCCCGCGCTCGAGCCCGGACACGGCGCGCTTCTCCCGGTTGGCCGTCACCACGGTGGCGCGGAAGGAGGACAGGTCGTCGCCGAATTCTTCGAGGCTGTGCAGCCGCAGGAACGATGTGGCGGGCGGGAGGTGGAACTGCACCTGCACCACGCCGTGCTCGGCCTTCATCTCGGGAAATCCGGGCCCCATCTCGCGCGCGATGACGGCGCGGTCGCCGTCGCGCATCGCCGCTCCGATCCAGGGCTGGGCCGCCGTCTGCGCCGCCAGCGCGAGCCCGCGGTCGACTTCGGCGCGCAGCGCGTCCTCGAGCTTGCCGGAATAGGCGTCGAGCTCGGATTCGGCGGCTTGCGACACCAGCCGCTCGGCGCCGAGATAAAGGGGCGCGCCCACGGCGAGGGCCGCAGCGACGGCCGCAGCGAGGATTGCTGCGAGAATTTTCATTCTGAGCGACATCTCGGTCCCCCGAAATCGGTTTCACATGGCGATCTTGTGGGTAGGTCAGAGGCGTAGCCAAACCGTCAACGCGGCGCTTGGACTTCCGTCGCAGCGTTCGGCGCCGGCCGCATCTGCGCGGCGAGGGCTGATTTCCCCGCGCGATGTGCTAGAAACCCGTATTAAAATCGCGCTGCGTCGCAGCAGCAATGAGGTCACATGTTCCATCGATCCGCCCGGCCCGCGCTGCAGGCCCCCGCGCCCGAAATCTCCTTCGAGCTGTTTCCGCCGAAATCCGATGCGGGCCTGCCGGCCTTCGACGCTGCGGTCGATGCGCTCAACGCGTTCGATCCTGCTTATTTTTCCGTAACTTACGGGGCCGGCGGCTCGACGCGCGACCGCACGCGCGCCTGCGTCGATCGGGTGCGCGCGCGCACCGGTCGCCCCGTCGCGCACCACCTGACCTGCGTGGGCGCCGACCGCGCCGAGATCGACGACATGGCGCGCGAACTGTGGGGGTCGGGGATTCGCCGCATCGTCGCCCTGCGCGGCGACCCGCCCGACGGCGCGCCCTATGTCCCGCGCCCGGACGGCTACGCCTTCGCCGCCGATCTCGTCGATGGCCTGCTCAAGGTCGCCGATTTCGACCTGTCGGTGAGCGCCTATCCCGAGGTCCATCCGCAGGCCGAAAGCGCGCAGAGCGATCTCGACGCGCTCAAGCGCAAGTTCGACGCGGGCGCCGCGCGCGCGATAACGCAATACTGCTTCGACACCGATACGGTGCTGCGCTTCGTGGACCGCGCGCGCGCCGCCGGGATCGAGGGGACGATCTGCCCGGGCATCATGCCGATCTCGAACTTCAAGGGCATGGCGCGGTTTTCCGAGCGCTGCGGCGCCGGCGTGCCGGACTGGCTGCGCGAGATGTTCGACGGGCTCGACGAGACGCCCGACGTGCGCGCGATGGTCGCCGCCTCGGTCGCCGTCGAGCAGAGCCGCCGCCTCGCCGCCGAGGGCCTGACCGAACAGCATTTCTACACGCTCAACAGCGCGCCCCTGACGCGCGCGATCTGCCGCGCGCTGGGCCTGCGCGAGCGCGCCGCGGCCGAGGCGGCCTGAGCGCGACGAAGGAGGCGACCATGACCCCGCAAGACCGACGCGCCGCGCTGTCCGCGGCGGCAGAACAGCGCATCCTCATCCTCGACGGCGCGATGGGCACGATGATTCAGGCGCGCAAGCCGACCGAGGCGACCTATCGTGGCGACCGCTTCCGCGACCACCCGGTCGACGTGGGCGGCGACAACGAACTTCTCACGCTGACCGCGCCGAAGATGATCGCCGACATCCACCGCGCCTTTCTGGAGGCCGGGGCCGACATCCTAGAGACCAACACCTTCAGCGCGACCCGGATCAGCCAGGCGGACTATCGGCTCGAGGACATCGCCTACGAGCTCAACGTCGAGGCGGCGAAGCTCGCCCGGCGCGTCGCCGACGAGTTCGAGACGCCGGAGCGGCCCCGCTGGGTGGCCGGCGCCATCGGGCCGACGAACCGCACGGCCTCGATCAGCCCCGACGTCAACGATCCGGGCTTTCGCAACATCGACTTCGACGCGCTGGCCGAAGCCTATGGCGAGGCCGCGCGCGGGCTGATCGACGGCGGGGCGGACATCCTGCTGATCGAGACGGTGTTCGACACGCTAAACTGCAAGGCGGCGATCTACGCCGTCGAAAGCTTGCGCGACGCAGCGATCGACGTGCCGCCAGTGATGATCTCGGGCACCATCACCGACCGCTCGGGCCGAACGCTCACCGGCCAGACGCCCGAGGCGTTCTGGACCTCCGTCTCGCACGCAAGGCCCTTCTCGGTCGGGCTCAACTGCGCGCTCGGGGCGGAGGAGATGCGCCAGCATGTCCGCGCGCTGGCGCAGGTCGCCGATTGCCGGATCAGCGCCTACCCCAACGCCGGCCTGCCCAACGAGATGGGCGGCTATGACGAGACGCCCGACCAGACGGCGGGCCATCTCGGCGAATGGGCGCGGTCGGGGCTCGTGAACATCCTCGGCGGCTGCTGCGGGACCACGCCCGCCCACATCCGCGCCATCGCGGACGCTGCGAAAGGCGCGAAGCCGCGCCCGATCCCCGCGCGCCACCGGGGCCTGCGCCTGTCGGGGCTGGAGATGTTCGAGGCGGCCACCGCGCCGGCGGAGACGGAGGACGCGGCATGATCGGCTCCTTCGTCAATGTCGGCGAGCGCACCAACGTCACGGGGTCCGCGCGCTTCAAGAAGCTGATCATGGCGGGCGACTACCTCGCCGCTCTGGAAGTCGCGCGTCAGCAGGTCGAGGCGGGCGCCCAGATCATCGACGTGAACATGGACGAGGGCCTGCTCGACAGCGTCCACGCCATGCGCACCTTCCTCAACCTGATGGCCGCCGAGCCCGACATCTCCCGCGTGCCGGTGATGATCGACAGCTCGAAGTGGGAGGTGATCGAGGCCGGCCTGAAATGCGTGCAGGGCAAGGCGGTGGTGAACTCCATCAGCCTCAAGGAAGGCGAGGCGCCGTTTCTCGAACAGGCCCGCGCGATCCGCCGCTACGGCGCCGCCGTGGTCGTGATGGCCTTCGACGAGCAGGGGCAGGCCGACACAGCCGAGCGCAAATTCGCCATCTGCAAGCGCAGCTACGACCTGCTGGTGGACGTGGCCGGCTTCGACCCGTGGGACATCATCTTCGATCCCAACATCTTCGCCGTCGCCACCGGCATCGAGGAGCATGACGATTACGGCCGCGCCTTCATCGAGGCGACGCGGATGATCAAGGCGGCGATGCCCGACGTCCACGTCTCGGGCGGCGTGTCGAACATCTCCTTCAGCTTCCGCGGCAACGACCCCGTGCGCGAGGCGATGCATTCGGCGTTCCTCTACCACGCCATCCGCGCCGGGATGGACATGGGGATCGTCAACGCCGGCCAGATCACCGTCTATGACGACATCCCCGAGGCGCTGCGCGAGGCCGTCGAGGACGTGCTGCTCAACCGCCGCGCCGGATCGACCGAGCGGCTCGTGGCCATCGCGGACCAGTATCGCGGCAAGGGCGAGGCCAAGGCCAAGGAAGACCCCAAATGGCGCGAGGCCCCGGTGGCCGAGCGCCTGCGCCACGCGCTCGTGCACGGCATCGCCGATTTCGCCGTGGAGGACGCCGAGGAGGCGCGCCTCCAGTCAGCCCGCCCGCTCGACGTGATCGAAGGGCCGCTGATGGACGGGATGAACACCGTCGGCGACCTGTTCGGCGCCGGCAAGATGTTCCTGCCGCAAGTCGTGAAGTCGGCCCGCGTGATGAAGACGGCGGTCGGCCATCTCATCCCCTTCATGGAGGCCGAGAAGAAGGCCGCCGGCGACAAGTCGGCCAAGGGCAGGATCCTGATGGCGACGGTGAAGGGCGACGTGCACGACATCGGCAAGAACATCGTCGGCGTCGTCTTGCAGTGCAACAATTACGACGTGGTCGATCTCGGCGTCATGGTTCCGACCGAGGACATTCTGGATGCGGCGGTCCGCGAGAAGGTCGACGTGATCGGCCTGTCCGGCCTGATCACCCCTTCGCTCGACCGCATGGTGGAAGTCGCCACCGAGATGACCCGCCGGGGCATGACGCTGCCGCTGCTGATCGGCGGCGCCACCACCTCCAAGAAGCACACCGCGCTCAAGATCGCGCCGGCCTACGCCCATGGCGTGGCGCATGTCGACGACGCCTCCAAGGCGGTCGGCGTGGTCTCGCAACTTCTTTCGCCCACCCAGCGCGAGGGCTTCCTGCGCGGCGTCGCCGAGGATCAACGCAAGATGGTCGAGGCGTCGCGCGGCGGCGAGGCGCGGGCGACCGTGCCGCTCGCGCAGGCCCGCGCCAACGCCTTCGACGGCGGCTGGGCGACTTACGCGCCGCCGAAGCCCGCCTTCACCGGCCTGCGCGACTTCGCCGATTATCCGGTCGCCGAACTCCGCCCCTACATCGACTGGACGCCCTTCTTCTGGACTTGGGAGATGAAGGGCTCATACCCCGCCATCTTCGACGACCCCGCCCGCGGGGCCGCGGCGCGCGAGCTGTTCGACGCCGCCAACGCGATGCTCGACCGCATCGAGGCGGAGCGTTGGTTCGCGCCGCGCGGCGTGATCGGCCTGTGGCCCGCCAACGCCGAGGGCGACGACGTGCTCGTCTTCGCCGACGAAGCCCGCCGCGCCGTCCGCGCCCGGCTGCGGATGCTGCGCCAGCAGGGCGCCAAGTCGAAGGACCGCGCCAACTACGCGCTGTCGGATTTCGTCGCGCCAAAGGGGACGCCCGACTGGGTCGGCGGCTTCGCCGTCACCATCGGAGCCGAGGCCCACGCGCGCGCCGAAGCCTTCAAGGCCGCCGGCGACGACTATAACTCCATTATGGTCGCGGCGCTGGCCGACCGCCTCGCCGAAGCCTTCGCCGAGCGGATGCACGAGCGGGTGCGCCGCGAGTTCTGGGGCTACGCGCCCGACGAGGCGCTCGACAACGCCGCGCTGATCGAGGAGCGCTATCGCGGCATCCGCCCCGCGCCCGGCTATCCGGCCTGCCCCGACCACACCGAGAAGCGCACGCTGTTCGACCTGCTCGAGGCGGAGGCGCGCACCGGCCTGTCGCTCACCGAGAGCTTCGCGATGTGGCCTGCGTCGTCGGTGTCGGGCTTCTATTTCAGCCATCCCGGCGCCGCCTATTTCGGGGTGGGGCGAATCGGACGCGACCAGATCGAGGATTACGCCGCGCGCAAGGGCGCGCCGGTCGCCGAGATCGAGAAATGGCTCGCTCCGAATCTCGCCTATGAGCCTGCCGCGCAGACGCCGGAACGCGCGCTGCTCACCGCCTGAACAGGCGCTGAGCAGCGCGCGGAAAACGTCGTCGGAGAAATCCCGCCTGCTTCCGGACGCGACCGCGTCGCCGTCCGGGGGCGGTCTGGAAGGACGCACGCGGGATTACGCGGCGATGACCCGGGTCGCGCCGGACACGCGGACGCCTTCGCCGACCGCCTCGCCTATCTCGGCCCGAAGCAGCGACCTCGCGCCCATGTCTTCCCCCTGAACGATGTCGATGGCGCCGCCATGCCGCCAGGCGATGTCGCGCAGGCGGCCGCCCAGCGCCGCCGCGGCGGCGCCGGTGGCGGGATCTTCGAGGACGCCGCCCACGGCGAAGGCGTTGCGGCTGTGGAATTTCCGCGGCGTTTCGATCCAAAGGAGGTCGATCGTGGTCAGACCGTCGCGCCGCATCAGGCGAGCGCCAGTCGCGAGGTCGTAGGTCATCTGCGACAGGGTCGCCCGGTCTCGCAGAGCGAGGATGAGGTGATCGTTTCCGGCATGGGCCAGCGCCGGCGGCAGGGCGGGGTCGAGTTCGTCGGGCGCGAGCCCGAACAACTCCAGCGCCGCCCCGACGAGCGCCGGATCAGCGGCGGCGCTGCGCGTCGGCGGCGACGTCAGGGTCGCGCCGGCGCGTCCCGCCTCGCGGCGGCCCTCGACCTCGATGCGACCCGTATTCAGGATCAGAGGAAATACGCCGCCCCCCGCGCGCTCGGCCAGAACGCTGCCGAGCGCGATCGTGGCGTGGCCGCAGAAGGCGACCTCGTCCACGGGCGAGAAATAGCGCACGCGCCAGGCGTCGCCCTCGGGTGCGGCGAAGACGGTTTCGGAATAGCCGACCAACGTGGCGATGCGCTGCATCTCGGCTGCGGAGGGCAGCGTCTTTCCGATCACCACGCCCGCCGGGTTTCCGCCGACGGCGCCATCGGAAAAAGCCGCAAGGCGCAGGATTTCGATCTCGGCGCAGTCCGCCATGGTCGTGGTCCTTTCGGGTTGGGACCTCAGGCGATTCCCAAGCGGCGTTCACCGGGATCGCGCAGTCGCCTTCGCTCTGCCGCATGTCGTCCGACTCCGAAAGGGCCGGCGCCGGCGCTCCCTCCGACGCGCTCCGGCTGATGTACGGAGACCTCGGCCATGGGCCGCCGCGTCGATCCCGACCTCATGACTTCGATCGCGCGCTGCGCCGCGAAGGCTTTCGGCCCTCCTCGGCGTCCAAACCTGCGAGGACCGGCCAAGGCGCGAGGCCGCCCACCGCAACCGCCGCGAGCGCGGGCTGCGGCGACTTCGCAACAATGTGCTTCCATGTCGAAAGTCGACAGCGGGGCCCAGCTTTCGCGAAGCCGGCCCAACCTGTCCTTAACGATGCGTTTCCTCCGGACTCGACATGAAACAGCTCATGGGGCAGCTTTCCGACAGCAATGACGCGAGGATGCATATGGACGATGGGGCTTCGGCCTTCGCGACGGCGCTGGCGCTGATCGCCTCGGGCGATCCGGAGTTCCTCGGGATCGTCGGTCTGTCGCTGTCGGTCACGCTGTCCGCCGTCCTGATCTCGTGCGCGATCGGGATGCCGCTGGGAGCGGCGCTGGCGGTCGCGCGCTTTCCGGGGCGTGGCGCGGCGACTGTGGCGGTCAACGCGCTGATGGGCCTGCCGCCGGTGGTCGTCGGGCTGATGGTCTATCTGATGCTGTCGCGCAGCGGGCCGCTCGGGCCGCTTGGGCTGCTCTACACGCCGACGGCGATGATCGTCGCGCAGACCATCCTCGTGACCCCCATCGTCGCGGCGCTGACGCGGCAGGCGGTGGCGGACCTCAACGCCGAATACGACGAATATCTGCGCTCGCTCGGCGCGAGCCGGGCCGACACGGTCGGCACGTTGCTGTGGGACGCGCGGTTCAGCCTCGTGACGGCGGCGCTGGCGGGCTTCGGGCGCGCCTCGGCGGAAGTGGGCGCGGTGATGATCGTGGGCGGCAACATCGCCCATGTGACCCGTGTGATGACCACGGCCATCGCGCTGGAGACGTCGAAGGGCGATCTGGCGCTGGCGCTGGGGCTCGGGATCGTGCTGCTCGCGATCTCCTTCGCGATCAACGCAGCGGTGATGGGCGTGCGGGCGCAGGCGGAACGGGTGGGCCATGCTTGACGGGAGCGCGCCCGATATGTGGCCGGTGAGCCTGCAGGGCGTGCGCTTCGCGCGCGGCGGGCGGGCGCTGCTCGACGGGCTGGACTTGGCGCTCGCGCCCGGCGGGATCACGGCGCTGATGGGGCCGAACGGGGCGGGCAAGAGCCTGACGCTGCGTATGATCGCCGGGCTGATCGCGCCGGATGCGGGGCGCGTCGCTTGGGGCGAGAACGCAGCGCCGGCGAAAGGCGCGGTCGCGCTGGTGTTCCAGAAACCGGTGCTGCTGCGGCGCTCGGCGGCGGCGAATGTCGATCACGCTCTGGCGGTGGCGGGCGTGGGCCGGCGCGACCGGGCGGCGCGGCGCGACGCGCTGCTGGCGATGGCGGGGCTCGAGCGGCTCGCCGACCGCCCCGCGCGCGCGCTCTCGGGCGGCGAGGCGCAGCGGCTGGCGCTGGCGCGCGCGCTCGCGGCCGAGCCGCGTCTGCTGCTGCTCGACGAGCCGACCGCGAGCCTCGACCCCGCCGCCACCGCCGCCATCGAGGCGCTGGCGCGGCGGATCGCCGATCAGGGGACCACCATCCTGATCGTGACGCATGACGCGGGCCAGGCGCGGCGGATCGCCGACCGGGCCGTGTTCATCCATGCCGGGCGCGTCGTCGAGGACGCGCCGGCCGAGCGCCTGCTGACGGCGCCGCAATCGCCGCAGGCCCAGGCCTATCTGGCCGGCCGCCTGCTGCTCTGACTGTTCCAAACGGGAGGACTTCCATGAAACCGATCCACGCTTTCCTTGCGGCCGCGCTGCTCGCCAGCCCGGTCGCAGCGCAGGACTTCATCCTCGTGCAATCGACCACCTCGACCCAGAATTCGGGGCTGTTCGACCACATCCTGCCGATGTTCGCCGAGAAGACCGGCGCGGAAGTCCGCGTCGTCGCCGTGGGCACGGGTCAGGCGATCAACAACGCGATGAACTGCGACGGCGACGTGCTGCTGGTGCACGCCCGCGCCCGCGAGGACAAGTTCGTGGCCGACGGCTACGCGTCGCGCCGCTACGACGTGATGTACAACGACTTCGTCGTCATCGGCCCGGGCGCCGACCCCGCGGGCGTCGCGGGCTCGACCGACGCCGCCGGAGCGCTCGCGAAGATCGCCGCCGCCGGCGCGCCCTTCGCCAGCCGCGGCGACGACAGCGGCACCCACACCGCCGAGCTGAACCTGTGGAAGAAGGCCGGCGTGGACGTGGCCGCCGCTTCGGGCGGCTGGTATCGCGAGACGGGCTCGGGCATGGGCGCGACGATCAACGTCGCCGTCGGCATGGGCGCCTATGCGCTGACCGACCGCGCGACCTGGTCCTCCTATGGCGACAAGGGCGACTTCAAGGTGGTCGTCGAGGGCGACCCGGTGCTGTTCAACCCCTATGGCGTCATGCTGATCAGCCCCGAGAAGTGCCCCAGCGTGAAGGCGGAGCTCGGGCAGGCGTTCATCGACTGGCTGGTGGGCCCCGAAGGCCAGGCCGCCATCGCGAGCTTCGCCATCGGCGGCGACCAGCAGTTCTTCCCCTCCGCGACGGCCGAGAAGGTGGGCGGATGATCCGCGCCGCTCTGGTTCTCGCACTCTCGGCCGCGCCCGCCGCGGCCGAGACGGCGCTGCTTCACGCGGCGGGGTCGCTGCGGGCGGCGCTGTCGGAGGTTGCGGCCGAATTCGCGCAGGCCGAAGGCGTGGAGGTCGTCACGGCCTTCGGGCCTTCGGGGCTGCTGCGCGAGCGCATCGAGGGCGGCGAGGGGGCGCATGTCTTCGCTTCGGCGAATATGGGCCATCCGGCGCGGCTGGCCGAGGCGGGCGAGGCCGGACCGGTGGCGCTGTTCACGCGCAACCGGCTCTGCGCGCTGACCGCGCGCGAGGGCATGACCGACAGCGCGGGCCTGCTGGCGGCGATGCTCTCGCCGGAGGTCAAGCTCGGCGCCTCCACGCCCAAGGCCGACCCGTCGGGCGACTACGCCTTCGAGCTGTTCGCCAAGGCCGAGGCCGTGCAGGCGGGCGCGCAGGCGGCGCTCGAGGCGAAGTCGATGCAGCTCACCGGCGGGCCCGACAGCGCCAAGGCGCCCGAGGGCCGCAACCTCTACGCTTGGGTGGTGGACAGCGGTCAGGCCGACCTGTTCCTGACCTACTGCACCAACGCCGTGGCTGCGGATGCGGACAATTCCGCGCTCGGGATCGTCGCCGTCCCTGCCGAGCTTGCGGTCGGCGCCGATTACGGGCTGACGGTGATGAAGGGCGCGCCGGAGGCCGCATGGCGGCTCGCGATGCACATCCTCTCGCCCGCCGGGCAGGCCGTGCTGGCGCGCTACGGGTTCGACGCCGCCGCAGTTCCGGCCAAGTGACGCGCATGATCCGCGCTGTCCTCATCGCGGCCTTCGGGCTTCTCGCCGTCCCCGCGCTCGCGGGGACGGTCACCGACAGTTCGGGCCGCGTGGTCGAGATCCCCGACCGGGTGGACGCGGTGTTCGCCGCCGGCCCGCCCGCCTCGATCCTCGTCTACGCGCTGAAGCCCGAGGCGCTGACCGGCTGGCCGCGGGCGCTGCGGCCCGAGGAGCGGCCCTACATCGCCGAGCCCTTCCGCGACCTGCCCGAGACCGGGCGGCTGACGGGGCGCGGCGGAGAGGCCAACCTCGAGCGGGTGCTCGCCATCGACCCCGACCTGATCGTCGATTTCGGCTCGGTGCGCGACACTTATCGCGACCTCGCCGAGCGCACGCAGGCGCAGACCGGCATCCCCTACATCCTCGTCAACGGCCGCTTCGAGGCGACGCCCGAGGCGCTGCGGCTCGTCGGCGCCGCGCTCGGCGTTCCGGAGCGCGGCGCGGCGCTGGCGGCGGACGCCGAGGCGACCTTCGCCGCCATCGACGCGATCCTCGCCGATGTTCCGCTCGAGGCGCGCCCGCGCGTCTATCTGGCGCGCGGGCCGGACGGGCTGGAGACCGGCACGGTCGGCTCGATCAACACCGAGATCATCGAGCGCGCGGGCGGGCGCAACGTCGCCGATCCGGGCGACGGGCGGCCCGGCGGGCTGGTGCAGGCCTCCATCGA
Source organism: Rubrimonas sp. (assembly GCF_036788415.1). NCBI lineage: Bacteria > Pseudomonadati > Pseudomonadota > Alphaproteobacteria > Rhodobacterales > Paracoccaceae > Rubrimonas > Rubrimonas sp. The sequence goes on from NZ_DAIQNN010000049.1 coordinate 20,566, forward strand.
GCAGGTGATCCTGTCCGATCCCGACATCATCGTGACCTGGGACCGGACCTTCTACGCGAAGGTGTTCGACGATCCGCTCTGGGCGGGGATCAAGGCGGTGCGGGAGGGGCGGGTCCATCTCTCGCCGACCGCGCCCTTCGGCTGGATCGACCGTCCGCCCTCGCTCAACCGCATGATCGGGCTGCGCTGGATGGCGCGGCTGCTCTATCCCGACCGCTGGCCGGGCGCGTTGCGCGACGAGGCGCGCGACTTCTACCGGTTGTGGTATCACGTCGATCTTTCCGAGGACGATCTGGACAGGCTGCTCGAATGGAGCGCGGGACGACCGCCCAACTGACCGCCGCCCCCGCCCTGCCGACGACGGCGGCGCTCGCGCTGGGCGTGGCCGCGATGGCGGTCGCCGCGCTCACCGTCGGGGCCTATCCGCTGTCGCTGGGCGAGGCGCTCGCGGCGCTGTTCGGCTGGGGCGACGCGCGCGCCGCCACGGTGGTGTGGGGGGTGCGGGTTCCCCGCGTCGCCGCCGCCCTGCTCGTCGGCGCGGCGCTGGCGGCGGCGGGCGCCGCCTATCAGGCGCTGTTCCGCAATCCGCTGGTCTCGCCCGACATCCTCGGCGTCTCGGCGGGGGCCGGCCTCGGCGCGGTGCTCGGCATCTTCCTGTCGCTGCCGGTCGCGGCGATCCAGCTCTTCGCCTTCGCGGGCGGGCTCGGCGCCGTGGCGCTGGTGGGTCTGGTGGCGGGGTCGGTGCGCAACGCCGACCCCACGCTGGCGCTGGTGCTGACCGGCGTCGTCGTCGGCGCGCTGGCCGGGGCCGCCACGTCGCTGCTGAAGGTGCTGGCCGACCCCTACGACCAGTTGCCGGCGATCACCTTCTGGCTGCTCGGCTCGCTCGCCTCGGTGACGCAGGCCGACGTCGCCCCCGCCCTGCCCGCGGTCGCGCTGGGGCTGGTCCCGCTGATCCTGCTGCGCTGGCGCATCAACGTGCTGTCGCTGGGCGACGAGGAGGCGCGCGCGCTCGGCGTCGAGGCCGGTCGCCTGCGCCTGACTGTGGTCGCCGCGGCGACGCTGATCACCGCCAGCGTCGTAGCCGTCGCCGGGGTGGTCGGCTGGGTCGGCCTCGTGATCCCGCACATCGCGCGGATGCTGGTCGGGCCCGGCTTCTCGCGCCTGCTGCCCACTTCCTGCCTGCTCGGGGCGGGTTATCTGCTGGCGGTGGACACGCTGGCGCGCACCGTCGCGCGGGTGGAGGTTCCGCTCGGAATCCTTACGGCGGCGGTGGGCGCGCCGTTCTTCATCTGGCTGCTGGCGCGCGGTCGGCGGGGCTGGTCGTGAGGCCCCTCCGATGAAGCTGGAGGCGCGCGATCTCGCCATCGGCCATGGGCGCGTGCGGATCGGCGAGGGGCTGTCGCTGTCGGTCGGCCCCGGCGACATCCTGTGCCTGCTCGGCCCGAACGGCTGCGGCAAGACCACCCTGTTCCGCACGCTGCTGGGCCTGATCCCGTCTCTGGGAGGGACCGCGACGCTCGACGGCGACCCGCTCGACCGCCTCGCGCGCGCCGAGATCGCGCGCCGCGTCGCCTATGTCCCGCAGCAGCACGCCCCGCCCTTTCCCTTCGCCGCCGCCGAGATCGTGCTGATGGGGCGCACCGCGCGGCTCGGCCCCTTCGCCCAGCCGGGCGCCGGGGACCGCGCTGCGGCGGCGCGGGCGCTGGCGCGGCTCGGGATCGGGCATCTGGCCGAGCGCGACTATTCGCGCCTGTCCGGCGGACAGCGCCAGCTGATCCTGATCGCCCGCGCGCTCGCGCAGGAGGCGCCGCTGATCGTCATGGACGAGCCGACCGCCAGCCTCGATTTCGGCAATCAGGCGACCGTGCTGGCCGAGATCGCCGGTCTCGCGCGCGCGGCCGCCGGCGAAGGCCGGGGCGTGATCCTCTCGACCCACGACCCCGATCAGGCCTTCGCGCTGGGGGCGGACGTTCTTCTGATGCAGGACGGTCGCCCCGTCGCGCAGGGGCGGCCCGAAGCCGTGCTGACCGGCCCCGCCCTGTCGCGCGTCTACGGCGTGGGCGTCAGCGTCGAGCGGACCGAGAGCGGGCGCATCGTCTGCGCGCCCGCGCTCCGCCCGGCTGCGCGTCAGTCGGCGGCGAGCATCGCTTCGGACGCCTTTATCACGACATAGGCGACCGCGCCGGGCTTGAGCTCGACGACGGTTCCCTTGAACTGGTTGCGCGCTCTCAGCTTCATTGACTTGCCTCCCGTGATGATCCCGCGCGCGCGATGCGACGACTGGCGGAGAGGGTCAAGGACCGTTCCAGCGGACCACGCCGAGCTCGCCGATGTCGTAGCCGCCGAGCGACCCGGCCTTGGCGGCGAAGGCCGCGCTGCGCGCGAAGGCGAACAGGCGCTGCAGCGGCGGGTCGAACCACGCCCGACGATCCACGGCGAGGTCGAAGGTCTCGTCCTCGACGGCGAAGAACGCCAGCCCGAATGGCCGCGCGGAGGCCTCCAGCCCAGCGGCGGCGTCGGCTTCGCCCTGCGCGACCATGGCCGCCGCCTCGGTCTCGGTGCGGGCGACCGCATCCGTCCAGCGCACCGCGTCGGCCAGACCCGCGTCCCGCAGCGTCCGGTCGAGCCAGAGCGCGGCCCCGGCCGTCTCCTGTCGTCGCGCGAGACGCAGGCCGCGCAGCGCCGCGATCCCGCCGATGACCTGGCCGCGCTGGTGGACGAGCCCGCGCCGACGCCGCGCCCAGCCGAGCAGCGCCGCGCCGGCCCCGAGGCGCTCCGCCGCCGCGACGACGTTCCAGCCGCCGCTGTCGGGAACATGCAGCCCGGCGGCGCAGGCGGCCCCGGCGGCGAGCAGGTCGAGCCCGTCGAGACTGCCGTCGAACATCGTGGCGAGCCCGGAGCCGGACTCCCTGATCGCCCAGTCGAGCAGCGGATCGTGGCTGCCGGCGAGGATCGCCGCGCCGCCGCGCGCCGGCTGCCCCGCGCCGCCGCCGAGCCATCGCTCGATGTCGGCGCGCGGGAACAGCAGCTTGCCGGTAAGCCGCCGGCACGGAATTTCGCCCGCGGCCGCCATCTCGTAGATTTTCCGCTCGCGGACGCGCAGCAGCGCCGCGACCTCGCGCGTCGTGAGATACTCGGGGCGGACGGCATCCATCCCACATGAATAGCAGCGCCGTCGGCTCCGGGAAAGCCGAGCGCTGTCGTCCTTGTGCGATCCGTGTGGTTCAGCCCGCCACGACGGCCCCATGCTTCCCCAGCGGAAAGGCGCGTGGGCCGTTCGGCGCGCCCGCCGCACGCCTCTGGAGAACGTCGCCAGCGCCAGCGACGATCCTTTCGTCGGCCTCGCCCGCATCGGGACCGTCCGCGAACGCCGATCCCGGCCCCACCGAAGATCGCTTCGGCCACCTTCAGTTGGGCCAGGCCTCGGGACGTGATCCGGACGCAACCTTAGCTCTGGACCTCGCCAGACTCATTTGTTAGACGGCTGTCGCTGTTCCGGCGTAGCTCAGTGGTAGAGCATCCGACTGTTAATCGGACGGCCGTAG
>NZ_DAIQNN010000050.1:0-24026 GCF_036788415.1 Rubrimonas sp.
CGCTGATCCGCAAGTTCGCCTGCGGCTATGTCGGCGGCGCCAAGGCGGTGCGGCCTGACATCGACGTGTTCCAGAACATGACCGGCACCACCGGCGCTGCGTGGAACGACCCCGCCAAGGGGAGCGAACTCGCGCGCAGCCAGTTCGACCGGGGCGCCGAAGTGGTCTATCACGCCGCCGGCGGCACGGGCGTGGGCGTGCTCCAAGCCGCCGCCGATGCGGGCAAGCTCGGCATCGGGGTCGACAGCAACCAGAACGGGCTTCACCCCGGACAGGTGCTGACGTCGATGGTCAAGGCGGTGGACGTCGCGGTGAAGGCGACCTTCATGGACGCGATGAACGGGTCTTTCGAGCCCGGCTTCGAAGTGCTCGGCCTCGCCGAGGGCGGCGTCGGCTGGGCGCTCGACGCGAACAACGAAGCCCTGATCACGCCCGAGATGAAGGCGGCGGTCGAGGCGGCGGCGGCGCAGATCGCGAGCGGCGAACTGGTCGTGCACGACTACATGTCCGACAGCGCCTGCCCCTATTGAGGGCGCAGGCGATGCTGCTGCGCGCGCTCGCCGCGTCGCTCCTCTGGGCGGGCGCGGCGCTGGCCGACGCCGCCATCGTCTATTCGACCGGCGGCAAGTTCGACGCCTCGTTCAACGAGAGCGCCTTCGCCGGCGTGGGCGCGTGGCGGGCCGAGACGGGCGGCGATGTCGCCGAGTTCGAGCCGCGCGACATCGGCCAGATGACGCAAGGGTTGCGGCGCTTCGCGGCGCGCGGGCATGACCCGATCGTCGCCATCGGCTTCCTGCAGGCCGGCGCGCTGTCGGATGTCGCGCCCGACCATCCCGGCGCCCGCTTCGCCATCGTCGACGCGGTGGTGGACGCGCCCAACGTGCAGTCCATCGTCTTCCGTGAGCACGAGGCGGCCTATGTCGGCGGGATGCTCGCCGCCATGGCCAGCGAAAGCGGCGTGATCGGCGTGGTGGGCGGCATGGACATTCCGCTGATCCGCCGCTTCGCCTGCGGCTACGCGCTGGGGGCCAAGGCGCTCGACCCCTCCATCGAAGTGCTGGTCAACTTCGCCGGCGACACCCCCGCCGCCTTCTCCGACCCCGCGCGGGGCGCGGAACTCGCCCGCAGCCAGATCGAGCGCGGCGCCGATGTGATCCTCCAGGCCGCCGGCGGCACCGGGATCGGCGTGCTGCAAGCGGCGGCGGACGCCGGCGTGCTGGGGATCGGTTCCGACAGCAACCAGAACGGCCTGCACCCCGGCGCCGTGCTCACCAGCCTGCGCAAGCGGGTGGACGTTGCGGTGATGCGGGCGTTCTCGGACTGGACGCCGGGGGTGGTCTCGCTCGGCCTCGCCGAGAGCGGCATGGACTGGGCGCTGGACGAGCACAACGCCGGGCTGATCACCGAGGAGATGCGCGCCAACGCCCTGTTCCTCGCCGCAGCCATCGCCAAGGGCGACGTGACGGTGCATGACAGCTCGACGGACGGCCCGTGCCCGGTGGAGTGAACCCCGCCATCGAGCTGATCGGCGTCGACAAGCGCTTCGGCGCCGTCCACGCCAACCGCGACATCCATCTCACGGTCGCCAAGGGCGAAATTCACGGCATCGTCGGTGAAAACGGCGCCGGGAAATCGACGCTCATGTCGATCCTCTACGGCTTCTACCGCGCCGACGCCGGCGAGATCCGGGTGCGCGGAAAGCCCGTCGAGATCCATGACAGCCAGGCCGCGATCCGCGCCGGGATCGGCATGGTCCACCAGCATTTCATGCTCGTGGAGCCCTTCACCGTGCTGGAGAACCTGATGCTCGGCGCCGAGGGCGGGGCAGTGCTCGCGAAGGGCGTCGCGCGCGCGCGGGCCGAGCTGGAGCGGCTCGAGCGCGAGTATCGCCTGCGGGTGGACCCCGACGCGGTGGTGGGCGACCTGCCGGTCGGCGCGCAGCAGCGGGTGGAGATCCTGAAGGCGCTGTTCCGCGGCGCCGACATCCTGATCCTCGACGAGCCCACCGGCGTGCTGACGCCCGAGGAGGCGGACGACCTGTTCCGCATCCTCCGCCGCCTGCGCGAGGAGGGGAAAACCGTCATCCTGATCACCCACAAGCTGCGCGAGATCATGGCGGTGACGGATGCTGTCAGCGTGATGCGGCAGGGCGCGATGGTGGCGACCTATCGCACGGCGGAAACCTCGGTGGAGCAACTCGCCGAGGCGATGGTCGGGCGGCGCGTGCTGCTGCGGGTGGAGAAGGGGCCGGCGCATCCCGGCGCGGTGCGGCTCGCCGTCGAGGGCGCGCAGGTGATCGACGCGCAAGGCGTGGAGCGGCTGCGCGACGTGTCGTTGCACGTGCGCGCGGGCGAGATCGTGGGCGTGGCGGGCGTCAGCGGCAACGGCCAGTCGGAACTTCTGGAAGCGGTGGCGGGCATCAGGCCCCTCAGCGCCGGGCGCGTTCTGGTGGGCGGCCAGCCCCTGCCGCCCGACCCGGCGCAGGCGCGGGCGCTGCGCGTGGCGCATGTGCCGGAGGACCGCCACCGCATGGGGCTGGTGACGCCGTTTCAGGCGCGCGAGAACAGCATCCTCGGCTATCACGGCGCGCCGGCGCTCGCGCGCGGGCTGTTCCTGAACCGCCGCGCAGTGGCCGAGAAATGCGCCCGCGACATGGCCGATTTCGACGTGCGCCCGCCCGACCCGGCCCTGAAAACCTCGAACTTCTCGGGCGGCAACCAGCAGAAGATCGTGCTGGCCCGCGAGATCGAGGAGGACCCCGACGTGCTGATCGTCGGCCAGCCGACGCGCGGCGTGGATGTCGGCGCCATCGAGGCGATCCACCGGAGGCTGATCGCCCTGCGCGATGCGGGCAAGGCGATCCTGCTGGTCTCGACCGAACTCGACGAAGTGCGGGCGCTGTCGGACCGGATATTGGTGATGTTCGACGGGCGGATCGTCGGCGACTGCGCGCCGGAGACGCCCGAGGCGGAGATCGGCCTGATGATGGCGGGCGCAGGGCGGGAGCGGGCGGCGTGAGCGACGCCGACCCCGACTTCGCGCGCCTTCAGGCGAAATTCGAGATCTTCGACTGGCGCAACGCGCTGGCGCTGCTTCGGCACGTCAACGCCGCGGAATGGCGCGACATCGTCGAGGTTCTCGGCGGCTTCGAGCTTCGCCACAGCGACCTCGCCGTCGGCGGCGGCAACAAGTCCGGCGTGTCCCGCTCGATCGACGGGGAACTCTACGCGCGCGGCTGGATCGAGAAGTCCTTCGACACGCATTTCGTCGTGGACGGGGTCGATTATCCGAGCCCCACCCACAGCGTCGATTGCTTCAAGGGCCGCGTCGCGCTGGAGATGGAGTGGAACAACAAGGACCCGTTTTTCGACCGCGATCTGAACAACTTCCGCCTGCTCTACGATCTGCGCATCATCGACCTCGGCATCATCGTCACGCGCAGCACGGCGCTAGAGCAGGTGTTGCGTTCCATCGGCAGAGCGACCACAACATACGGGAAGGCGACGACGCACACCGAGAAGCTGTATCCGAAAATCCTCGGGGGCGGGGCGGGCGGATGCCCTGTGCTGGTGTTCGGTATCAAGGGGAGCGCCTATGTCGACGACCGAGGAACTTGATCGGACCATCGCCGATTTCCGGGCGTCCCTCGGCGGAAAGCGCTTCCGCACGATTCTCGCCGATCCGCCGTGGCGCTTCGTGAACCGCACCGGCAAGATGGCGCCCGAGCATCGCCGGCTGAACCGCTACCTGACGCTTTCCGCCGACGAAATCGCGATGTTGCCGGTCGGCGAGGTGCTGGACGCGCCCGCGCATCTCTATCTCTGGACGCCCAACGCGCTCTTGCCGGAGGCGCTGTCGGTGATGAGCGCATGGGGATTCGAATACAAGACCAACATCGTCTGGCGGAAAATCCGCAAGGACGGCGGTTCGGACGGGCGGGGCGTCGGCTTCTACTTCCGCAACGTCACCGAGATGATCCTGTTCGGCGTGCGCGGCAAGAACGCGCGGACGCTGGCGGCGGGCCGGCGGCAGGTCAACTATCTGGAGTCGCGCAAGCGCGAACACTCGCGCAAGCCCGACGAGCAATACGAGCTGATCGAGGCCTGTTCCGGCGGGCCCTATCTGGAGCTGTTCGCGCGCGGCACGCGACCGGGCTGGACTTATTGGGGCAATCAGGCCGACGACGGCTACGCACCGCATTGGCCAACCTACGCCCACAATTCGGCGGTGAAGGCGGCGGAGTGATGAGGCCGGAGATCGGGCTGATGATGCCGGGCGCGGGGCGGGAGAAGGCTACGTGAGCGATCAGCTTCCAACATGGGTAATTTGGCTTCAAGCTCTTTCAGTTCCCGTTGGCGTAAGTGCTGCAATAATATTTGGAGGACTAAATTATGCTCTTTCTGTTATTCGAAGGAAAGACGATTTCTTCTTTAAAAGGATAGATGCAATTGCAGAATCGCATTACGTTTTTATTGTTGCGCGCATTGGAAAAGAAGAAAAAGCGTTTGAGATTCCTCGTGTAGCTGCGAAAGTAGCTTATTTCTTCGGATTGGATCACGCAAAGAGACTTATCGATCTGATCGAGAACGGGGACGCAGAGGCGTTCGGATTCTTTCTTGGGGAGTTGCAAACGATCGCGCAAAGGGGAAGATTCCGATGACCCTGCCCGCCGCCCCCCTCCCCCGCTGGGTCGACATCGGCCTGATCCCGCTGCTCAATCTGACGGCGGCTTTCCTCATCGCCGGCCTCGTCGTGCTCGCCATCGGCGAGGACCCGCTGGAGGCGACGCGGATCATCCTCGCAGGCGCGCTCGGCTGGGGCGAGGGGGTGGGGTTCACCCTCTACTACGCCACCAACTTCATCTTCACTGGGCTCGCCGTGGCGGTGGCCTTCCATGCCGGGCTGTTCAACATCGGCGGCGAGGGGCAGGCCTATGTCGGAGGGCTCGGCGTGGCGGCAGCCTGCCTCGCGTTCGACAGCCTGCTGCCGTGGTGGGCGGTGTTTCCGCTGGCCGCGATGGGCGCTGCGGCCTGCGGGGCGGGGTGGGCGCTGGTCCCGGCCTATCTTCAGGCCAGGCGCGGCAGCCATGTCGTGATCACCACCATCATGTTCAACTTCATCGCCGCCTCGCTGATGGTGTGGCTGCTGGTGGACGTGCTCTCGCCGCCCGGCTCGATGGCGCCCGAGACGCGGACTTTCGCCGAGGGCGGGCGGCTGCCGAAGCTCGACTGGCTGCTGGCGCCCTTCGGCCTGCGCATAGGCTCGGCGCCGCTCAACGTGGCGCTGCTGCTGGCGCTGGCCTCCTGCGTTGCGGTGTGGGCGCTGATCTGGCGCTCGCGGCTCGGCTACGAGATCCGCACATTCGGCGCGAGCCCGACGGCGGCGGTCTATGCGGGCGTCTCGCCGGTGAAGATCACGCTGGTCGCGATGGGGATTTCCGGGGCGCTTGCGGGGATGATGGCGCTGAACTCGGTGATGGGCGAGCAGAACCGGCTTGTGTTCGAGTTCGTCGGCGGCGCGGGCTTCGTGGGGATCGCGGTGGCGCTGATGGGGCGCGCGCATCCGGCGGGCATCGTGCTGGCGGCGGTGCTGTTCGGCGTGCTCTATCAGGGCGGGGCGGAGCTGGCCTTCGAGAAGCCGTCCATCACGCGCGACATGATCGTGATGATCCAGGGGCTGGTGATCCTGTTCGCCGGCGCGCTGGAGTTCCTGTTCCGCCCGGCGCTGGCGCGGCTGTTCTCGCCGCGCCGCGAAAGGGCGCCCGCATGATCGAGACGGTCGTCCTGCTGCTCGACAGCACGCTGCGGCTTTCGGCGCCGCTGCTGCTGGCCTGCCTCGCGGGGCTCTATTCCGAGCGGGCGGGCGTGTTCGACATCGGGCTCGAAGGCAAGATGCTGGCGGCGGCCTTCGCGGCGGCGGCGACGGCGGCGGTCACGGGGTCGGCGTGGGTCGGGCTCGGGGCGGCGCTGCTGGCCTCGCTGGTCTTCGCGCTGATCCACGGCTTCGCCTGCATCACGGCGCGGGGCGAGCAGATCGTGTCGGGCGTCGCGCTCAACTTCCTCGCCGCGGGGCTGACGGCGGTGCTCGGCCATGCGTGGTTCAGCCAGGGCGGCAAGACCCCCGCCCTGCCCCGCGACGCCCGCCTCGGGCCGATCGAGCTTCCCTTCGCGCAGACGCTCGCCGACATTCCCCTGCTCGGGCCGATCTGGTCGGAACTCCTCTCGGGCCATTCCCTGCCGGTCTATCTCGCCTTCGCCGCAGCGCCGATCAGCTGGTGGGTGCTCTGGCGCACGCGCTTCGGGCTCCGGCTGCGGGCGGCGGGCGAGAACCCCGCCGCGCTCGACACTGCGGGCGTCTCGGTGATCCGCACGCGCTACATGGGCGTCATGGTGTGCGGGCTCCTGTGCGGGGTGGCGGGGGCGTATCTGTCGCTCGCGCAATCGGCGGGGTTCATCCCCAACATGTCGGCCGGCAAGGGCTTCATCGCGCTCGCCGCCCTGATCTTCGCCAAGTGGCGCCCGATGCAGGCGATGGCGGCCTGCCTGCTCTTCGGCTTTCTGGATGCGGCGGCGATCCGGCTTCAGGGCGCGGAGTTGCCGCTGATCGGGCCGGCGCCGGTTCAGCTCATTCAGGCGGCGCCGTATATCCTTACAGTCGTGCTGCTGGCCGGGTTCATCGGCCGCGCGATCCCGCCAAAGGCGGGCGGTCGGCCCTATGTGAAGGAGCGGTAATGGACGATCTTCTGCGCGCCGCCAACGCCGCCCGCGCCAACGCCCACGCGCCCTATTCGCGCTTCGCGGTGGGGGCGGCGGTGCGCACGGCGTCTGGCGCGATCTTCGCCGGGGCGAATGTCGAATGCGCCTCCTATCCCGAGGGCTGGTGCGCCGAGACCTCCGCGCTCGCCGCGATGGTCGCGAGCGGCGCGCGCGAAGTGGTGGAAGTGCTGGTGGTCGCCGAGCATGACGAGCCGGTGACGCCCTGCGGCGGCTGCCGCCAGCGCCTCGCCGAATTCGCGCGCGCCGGGACCCCGGTCCATGCCGCCGATCCGACTTGCGTGCTGCGCAGCTTCACGCTGGGAGAGCTGCTGCCGGCCGCCTTCGGGCTGAAACCGTGAGCGGTTCCGCATGAGCGCAGTCGAAGCCATCCGCGCCCGCGCCGGGGCGGAACCCTTCGCCGTCGCCGTCGTTCTCGGCTCCGGGCTCGGCGGGCTTGCGCAGCGCGTGGAGGATTCGGTGACGATCCCCTACGCCGACTTGCCGGGCTTTCCCGCCTCGGGCGTGTCGGGCCACGCCGGCGCGCTGGTGGCCGGCTGGCTCGGCGGGGCGCGGGTCGCGCTGCTGGCCGGGCGCGCGCATTACTACGAGCATGGCGACGCGCGGGCGATGCGGGGGCCGATCGAGGCGATGGCGCGGCTCGACGTCGAGGCGCTCCTGCTGTCCAACGCCGCGGGCTCGACGCGGCCCGGGATGGGGCCGGGCGCGCTGATGGCGCTGTCGGACCATCTCAACTGGTCGGGCCTCAACCCGCTGATCGGCGAATCGGGCGACTCGCGCTTCGTGGACATGAGCGCCGCCTACGACCCCGATTTGCGCGCCCGCCTCCGCGCTTGCGATCCAGATCTGCATGAAGGCGTCTATGCGTGGTTTTCGGGCCCCTCTTTCGAGACGCCCGCCGAAATCCGCGCCGCTGCGGCGTTGGGCGCCGACGCGGTGGGCATGTCCACTGTTCCGGAAACCATTCTGGCGCGCTATTTCGGGCTGCGGGTTGCGGCGGTGTCGGTGATCACGAACATGGCGGCGGGTCTCGGCGACGAGGCGCTCAGCCATGCGCAGACCAAGGCGGAGGCCGACCGCGCGAGCCGGCGCTTCGAGGCGCTGGCCGAAGGGTTCGCAGGGGGCTTCGCATGAGCATGACGGATGCGGAGGTGGCGCGGCGCGCGCTGGAATGCCTCGATCTGACCGATCTGGGCGAGTTCACCGACGCCGAGGACGTCGAGGCGCTGTGCGCGCGCGCGCTCGCCAGCCCGGTCAAGCCGGCCTCGGTCTGCGTCTGGCCCAAGCATGTCGCCACCGCCGCCGAGGCGCTGACGGGCTCTGGGATCAAGGTCGCGACCGTGATCAACTTCCCCGCCGGCGGCGAGCATCTGAACTACGTTCTCAGCGAGACCGAGCAGGCTGGCTGGGACGGCGCCGCGGAGATCGACCTCGTGATGCCCTATCGCGCCTTCGCCGAAGGCCGGGCGGTCGCGGCGGAGCGGATCGTGCGCGGCGTTCGCGGGGCGGCGAAGGCGCGCAAGATGAAGGTGATCCTCGAATCCGGCCTGCTGCACGAGCCCGAACTGATCCGCCGGGCCGCGGATTTCGCCGTCAGCTGCGGCGCGGATTTCCTCAAGACCTCGACCGGCAAAGTCGAGATCGGCGCGACGCCGGAGGCGGTCGCGCAGATGCTGGCGGCGATCCAGGCGACGACGCGCGAGGTCGGGCTGAAAGTCTCGGGCGGCGTGCGGACGCTGGCCGATGCGCGGCTCTACATGGAGATGGCGATCGAGGCGAAGGGCGCGGACTGGATCGCGCCCGCCACGTTCCGCATCGGCGCGAGTTCGCTTCTGGCCGAGTTGCAGGCGGCGCTCGAGGGCGCGCCCGCCCCCGCCGCGCCGCAGCGCCCCGCCCGTCCCGGCGGCTACTGATGCTGCCGCAGGAGATCATCCGCCTGAAACGCGACGGCGCGGCCCTGTCGTCGGACCAGATCGCGGGCTTCGTCGCGGGGCTGACGCGCGGCGAGGTGGCCGCCGAGCAGGCCGCGGCCTTCGCAATGGCGGTGTTCTTCCGCGGCATGACCACCTCGGAGCGCGTCGCGCTGACCGAAGCGATGCGCGACAGCGGGGCCGTGCTGCGCTGGGACCTGCCGGGCCCCGTGCTCGACAAGCATTCGACGGGGGGCGTCGGCGACAACGTCTCGCTGATGCTGGCGCCGGCGCTCGCGGCCTGCGGGGCCTATGTGCCGATGATCTCGGGCCGCGGGCTCGGCCATACCGGCGGCACGCTCGACAAGCTCGACAGCGTGCCGGGTTACCGCACCCAGCCCGACGCGGAGACGTTCCGCCGCGTCGTGGCCGAGACGGGCTGCGCGATCATCGGCCAGACCGACGACCTCGCCCCCGCCGACCGCCGCCTCTATGCGATCCGCGACGTGACGGCGACCGTCGAGAGCCTCGACCTGATCACCGCCTCGATCCTGTCCAAGAAGCTCGCCGCCGGGCTCGATGCGCTCGCGCTCGACGTGAAATGCGGCTCGGGCGCCTTCATGGCGCGAAGGGCCGACGCCGAGGCGCTGGCGCGCGCTCTGGTCTCTGTCGCGGAAGGGGCTGGCTGCCGCACCTCGGCGCTGATCACCGACATGGACGAGCCGCTGGCATCGGCGGCGGGCAACGCGCTGGAAGTCGCCAACGCCTGCGCCTTCCTGACCGGGCATGAGATCGACCAGCGCCTGTGGGATGTGACGGTCGCGCTCGGCGGCGAGGCGCTCGCGCTGGGCGGCCTCGCCGCCGACGCCGAAGCCGGCCGCGCCATGATCGCGCGCGCCTTCGAAGGGGGCGCGGCGGCCGAGCGATTCTCGCGCATGGTCGCGGCCCTGGGCGGCCCCGCCGATTTCCTCGACCGCTTCGCCGAGCACCTGCCGCGCGCGGCTTACGTCGCCGATGTCGAGGCGCCGCGCGCGGGCGTCGTGACCGCGATCGACACGCGGGCGGTCGGCGTGGCGGTGATCGCGCTCGGCGGCGGACGGCGGCGGGCGGAGGATGCGATCGACGCTTCGGTCGGCTTCGACCGGCTTGCCGGGCTCGGCGCGCATGTCGGCCCCGGCGACCCGCTCGCGCGCGTCCATGCGCGCGACGCAGGGGCCGCGGAGGCGGCGGCGCAGGCGCTCGCAGCGGCCTATGCGGTGGGCGACGAAGCGCCCGAGCCGCCTGAGCCGGTGCTGACGCGCATCGACGCGGCGGGGCTCTGAGCCGTGGCGCGAGCGTTTCTCATCGTGCTCGACAGCGTCGGGATCGGCGGCGCGCCCGACGCGGCGGCTTTCGGCGACGAGGGCGCAGACACGCTCGGCCACATCGCCGAAGCCTGCGCCGCAGGGCGGGCGGAGCAGTGCCGCTCCGGCCCGCTCGCCTTGCCGAACCTCGACGCGCTCGGGCTCGGGGCGGCGGCGGCGGTCGCGACGGGGCGCTTTCCGCCGGGCCTGTCCTGCGCGGCGCCGCTCGGGGCCTATGGCGCCGGGGTGGAGACCTCGCGGGGCAAGGACACGCCCTCGGGCCATTGGGAGCTCGCCGGCGCGCCGGTCGATTTCGACTGGGGCTATTTCCCGCGCCGCATCCCCTGCTTCCCGCCCGAGCTTGTCGCCGCGCTCTGCGCGGAATGCGGCCTGCCGGGCATCCTCGGCGACCGCCACGCCTCGGGCACCGAGATTCTCGAAGACCTCGGCGCGGAGCATGTGCGGACGGGCGCGCCCATCTGCTACACTTCGGCTGACAGCGTGTTCCAGATCGCAGCCCATGAGCAGGCGTTCGGGCTTGAGCGGCTTTATGACGTCTGCGCGGCGGCGCGCCGTCTGGTCGATCCGCTGCGCATCGGGCGGGTGATCGCGCGGCCCTTCCTCGGCGACGAGGCGACCGGCTTCCGCCGCACCTCCAACCGCCGCGACTACGCCACGCCGCCGCACCTGCCGACGCTGTGCGACAGGGCGGCGGAGGCGGGGCGCGCGGTGATCGGGGTCGGCAAGATCGGCGACATCTTCGCCCATCGCGGCGTTACCGAGACCCGCAAGGGCCCCGACGACGCCGCGCTGATCGAGATCGCGGCGCAGGCCGTCGAGGACGCGCCCGACGGCGCTCTGGTCTTCGTGAATCTCGTCGAGTTCGACAGCCTCTATGGCCATCGCCGCGACGTGGCGGGCTATGCGCGCGCGCTGGAGGCCTTCGACGCGGCCCTGCCGCGCCTGCGCGCCGGCCTGCGCCCCGGAGACCTCATGATCCTGACCGCCGATCACGGAAACGACCCGACATGGGCGGGCACCGACCACACCCGCGAGATGGTTCCGATCCTCGCTTTCGGGCCGGACGTCGCGCCCCGCGCGCTGGGGCGGCGCCGCTTCGCCGATGTGGGGGCGACGGCGGCGCGCTGGCTCGGCCTGCCGCCGGGGCCGCATGGGGAGGCGTTCCTGTGAGCGGGGAAGTCGGCGCCGTGCGCCGCTTCGCCTTTCCCGAGGATGGCCGGCTCGACGCCCCGATGCGGGCCTCCTGGCGCCGCGACGGCTTCCTGATCCTCGAGGGCTTCGCCACGCGCCCGCTCTGCGCGCTGCTGCGCGACCGGGTCGCCGAGCTGATCGAGGATTTCGACCCCGCCGCCAACCGCGTCGCCTTCTCCGCCGCCACGCAGTCGCACGCGTCGGAGGCCTATTTCCTCGACAGCGGCGACAAGGTGCGGTTCTTCATCGAGGAGGGGGCCGTCGGCCCCGACGGGCGGCTCGACCGCGACAAGGCGCTGGCGATCAACAAGATCGGCCACGCGCTGCACGATCTCGACCCGATTTTCGGCCCGTTCTCGCGCGATCCGCGGCTTGCGGAGACCTGCGCCGATCTCGGCCTCGCCGACCCCGCGCTGGTCCAGTCGATGGTGATCTGCAAGCCGCCCGAGATCGGCGGCGAAGTGCTGACGCATCAGGACGCGACCTTCCTGCACACCGACCCGCAATCCGTCGTCGGCTTCTGGCTGGCGCTGGAGGACGCTGATCGCGGCAATGGCTGCCTGTTCGCCCTGCCGGGCCGCCATCGCGGGCCGCTCAAGCGCCGGTTCCGCCGCGAGGGGGACGACCTGCGCATGGAGCTCCTCGATCCCTCGCCCTGGATGTGCGACGGCGAAGTGGCGCTCGAAGTTCCCGAAGGGTCGCTGGTGGCGCTGCACGGGCTTCTGCCGCACCGCTCCGGCCCCAATCTCGGGCCGCGCCCCCGCATGGCCTATGCGCTGCACGTGATCGACCGCGCCGCGACCTGGTCGCCCGACAACTGGCTGCGCCGCCGCGCCGACGACCCGTTCCGGGGCTTCGATGAATGACGCCGCCGCTGAAGCTCCCCTGCCCAAGGTCGAGCTGCACCTGCATCTCGAAGGCGCCGCCCCGCCGGCGCTGACCCGCCGCGTCGCGGCGGCGCAAGGCGCGGATTGCGCGGGGATGTTCGACGCCGCGGGCGGCTATCTCTGGCGCGACTTCGGCGACTTCCTGCGCCTCTACGACCGCGTCGCGGCCCTCTACCGCCGCCCCGAGGACGTGCGCGCGCTGACCGAGGCCGCGCTCGCCGCCTGCGCGCGCGACGGGGCGGTCTATGTCGAACTCACTCTCTCGCCCGATCACGCCGGCGGCGAGGCCGCGCTCTGGGCCGAGCATCTGGCGGCGGTGGCCGAGGGCGCGGCGGCGGCGCAGGCGGCGCATGGCGTCGAGGCGCGCTGCGTCGCCATCGGCGTGCGCCATTTCGGCCCCGAGGCTGCGCTGCGCGCGGCCAGGCTGGCGGCGGATGCGCCGCATCCGATCCTGACCGGGTTCGGGCTCGCGGGCGACGAGCGGGCGGGGCGCGCGGAGGATTTCGCGCCGGCCTTCGCGCTGGCGCGGGAGGCCGGGCTCGGGCTGACCGCCCATGCCGGGGAATTCGCCGGCCCCGACAGCGTGCGCGCGGCGCTCGACCTGTGGGGCGTGCGCCGCATCGGCCATGGCGTGCGCGCCGTGGAGAACCGGGCGCTGGTCGACAGGGTGGCGGCGGAGGGCGTCGTTCTAGAGGTCTGCCCCGGCTCCAACGTCGCGCTCGGGGCCGCGCCCGACTGGCCGCGCCACCCGATCCACGCGCTGGCGCGCGCCGGCTGCCGGGTGACCGTCTCGACCGACGACCCGCCATTCTTCGCAACCTCGCTCGCGCGCGAGGACGCCGAGCTGGCGCGCTGCGGATGGACGCGCCGTGCGCGCGCTCAGCTTGCGCGCACGGCGCTCGACGCCGCCTTCTGCGATGCGGCGACGAAGATGCGGCTCGCGGCGCTGCTGCCGCAGGATGCGCCCGCTTCCGCCGAGGATTACCCTGCCGCCTGACCCGCTCCGGAGACCGCCGCCATGTCCACTCTGAAGATCGTCGAGCACCCGCTTATCCAGCACAAGCTGACCTTGATGCGCGACAAGGCCTGCCCGACCGAGGCGTTCCGGCGGCTGTTGCGCGAGATCAGCCTGCTGCTCGGCTACGAGGCTCTGCGCGACCTGCCGCTCCGCACGCGCACCGTCGAGACGCCGCTGATGGAGATGGAGGCGCCGGAACTCGCCGGCAAGAAGCTCGCGTTGGTCTCGATCCTGCGCGCCGGCAACGGCATGCTCGACCCGCTGCTGGAACTCGTCCCCTCGGCCCGCGTCGGCTTCGTCGGGCTCTATCGCGACCCCGCCACCCTTCAGCCGGTCGAATACTACTGCAAGCTGCCCGGCGATCTCGACGCCCGCCCGGTGATGCTGGTCGATCCGATGCTTGCGACGGCGAATTCCGCCGTGGCGGCGGTCGACAAGGTGAAGGCGGCCGGCGCGCGCGACGTGCGCTTCATGTGCCTGCTCGCGGCGCCCGAAGGCGCAGCCCGGATGGCGGAGGCGCATCCGGACGTGCCGGTGTTCACCGCGGCGCTCGACGCGAGGCTGAACGATCACGGCTACATCCTGCCGGGCCTCGGCGACGCCGGCGACCGGATGTTCGGCACGAAATGAGAAAGGGGGCCTTCCGGCCCCCTTCCGAACGTCGCGACGGCGCCGCGATCACTTGAAGCCGATTTCGTCCCAGATGCGGACCGCCTCGGCCTGGTTGAGGCCGAGTTCGCCGAGGTTGAGCGAATCGGCGCGGAACAGGCCCAGCCGCGCGACCGACGGGCTCAGGCCGGCGCCGGCGACCACCGGATACTCGTCGTTGCCGGCGGAGAAATACTCCTGCGCGCTCGGGCTCGCGAGGTATTCGAGGAACTTCACGGCGTTGTCGCGGTTCGGCGCGGTCTTGAGCACGCCTGCGCCCGAGACGTTCACATGCGTGCCGCGGTCGCTCTGGTTGGGGAACACCCAGCCGATGCGGTCGATCGAGTCGCTCAGGCCCGAGACGTCGGCGCGGATCGCGCGGGCGAAGTAATAGGTGTTGGACACGGCGATGGCGCATTCGCCGGACACGATGCCCCGCAGCTGGTCGGTGTCGCCGCCCTGCGGATCGCGGGCGAGGTTGGCGAGCAGGCCCGCGCCCCATTCTTTCGCCTTCTCCGCGCCGTGATGGGCGATCATCGCGGCCATCAGCGACTGCTGGTAGATGTTGCCTGAGGAGCGCACGCAGATCATGCCCTTGAAGCGCGGATCGGCGAGTTCCTCGTAGCTCTGGGGCGGCTGGTCCACCCGCTCCTTGTCGTAGAAGATGATGCGCGCGCGCTGCGAGAAGCTGAACCAGAGGTTGTCGGGGTGGCGCAGATGCGCGGGGATCGCTCGGGTCAGAGTCTCGCTGTCGACCGGGGCGAACACCTCCGCCTCCACGCCGCGCCAGAGCCGGCCCGCATCCACGGTGATCAGCACGTCGGCGGGGCTGTTGGCGCCCTCGTTCTGGATGCGCGCGAGCAGCTCGTCGGCGTTCGCCTCGATCAGGTTGACCGTGATCCCGGTCTGCGCGGTGAACTCGGCGTAGAGCGCCTCGTCAGTGTCGTAGTGGCGCGAGGAGTAGAGGTTGACGACGCCTTCGGCGGCGGCCGGCGCGGCGAGGCCGGCCAGAAGCGCCCCTGCGAGCGCAAGGCGGATCGGCGTGTGTGCGGTCATGCGGTGTCTCCCTGTTCATGGCGGCCAGCCGCCTGCGGATCGCGGGAGATGACAAAACTTGAGCAAAGCAGTCAAGTAAGCGGCGCCGGATTTCCGATTAAATGCGTCGGATAAAAGCGCGCACCCCCCCGGCGCGACGCGGGAGACGGTGTCAGATGAGCGACGGCGTCCGGCGGCGCCAGGCGTCGAATTCGGGGCCGAAGCGGTCGGCGAGCACGGCCTGCTCGGGCAGCGCGAAACGGCGAATCAGCAGCGCCGCATAGAGGGGGACGAAGACCAGCCCCGTAAGTTCAGGTCTGAGCAGCGCGAAGCCGATCAGGCACAGGATCAGTCCGCGATAGATCGGGTTGCGGCTGATGCGGTAGGGGCCGGCGGTGATCAGCACGCGCGGCGTATGGCGCGGCTCGATCGGCGTGCGCAGCGTGAGAAAAAAGACCGCCGCCCAGCCGGCGAGCCCGAGCCCAGCCGCCATCGCCGCCCAGCCGAGCGCCTCGACCCACCCCGGCGCCGTCAGGATCGACACCGCGCGCGACCACCCTTCGATCAGCGCGGCGAAGAGCGCGAACCACACGGGCGGCAGATCGACATGGCGGAGCAGGCGCATCGGACCTCCGGAAACGCTTAAGCGTGACATAGCGCGCCGCCGCCGCGCCGTCATCCGCCGCGCGACGCCGCTTGCCCTCGCGGCGTCGCCGCGGCTAGCATCGCCGGATGACATTCATGTCTTTCTCGCCCCGCGACGGCGCGCCGCTGGAGTGCGTGAGCTTCCATCGGCTCGAACTCTCCGCGATCCTCGCCGTCTATGGGCGGATGGTGGCGGCGGGCGAGTGGCGCGATTACGCCATCGACAGCCTGCGCGACGCGGCGGTGTTCTCGGTCTTCCGCCGCGCCGCCGAGCACCCGATCTACCGCATCGAGAAGCGCCCGCGGCTCGCCCAACGCCAGGGCGCCTATTCGGTGATCGGCATGGACGGGCGGATCCTGAAACGCGGGCGCGAGTTGACGGCGGTGATGCGGGTGTTCGACGCCAAGCTGATCCGGGTGGTCGAGGCGTAACGCAGGCCGCCCTGGGCCGAAGCCGTGATACTCTGCGACGTATTTTTCGGCAGAAGGCCCGCCCATGACCGTTCCGACGAGCGCCCCCCCGAGCACGCCGAAGCCCGCGCCGAAATCCGCCCGCAAGCCAGTCCCGAAATCGGCTGCGCGCCGCAAGCAGATCAACCTCGCGCTGCAGGGCGGCGGGTCGCATGGCGCGTTCACCTGGGGCGTTCTGGACCGGCTCCTGGAAGACGATCGGCTGCAGATCGTCGCGATCAGCGGAACCTCGGCCGGCGCGATGAACGCGGTGGTGACGGCGCAGGGGATGCAAGCGGACGGGCCGGCGGGGGCGCGCGCGGCGCTGGCCGGGTTCTGGCGGCAGGTGGCGCGCGCCGCGGCGTTCAGCCCGATCCGGCGCAGCCCGCTCGCCGTGCTGACCGGCGACTGGAAGCTCGACGACAGCGTCGGCTATCTCGCCGCCGACCTGCTGGGCCGTCTCGCCTCGCCCTACGACCTCAATCCGCTCGGCGCCAATCCGCTGCGCGACCTGCTGCTCGCCACGGTGGATTTCGACAGGGTGCGCGCCTGCCGCAGCGTCTCGCTCCACATCTCGGCGACCGATGTCGAGACCGGTCGCGGGCGCGTCTTCCATTCCGACGAGGTCACCCTCGACGTGGTGCTCGCCTCGGCCTGCCTGCCGTCGCTGTTTCACGCCGTCGAGATCGAGGGGCGGCATTACTGGGACGGCGGCTTCATGGGCAATCCGGTGATCTGGCCGTTCTACGAAAGCTCGCCCTCCGACGACGTGGTGATCGTGCAGATCAACCCGGTGGTGCGCGAGGGCGTGCCGCGCAGCGCGCGCGAGATCGCCGACCGTGTCAACGAGATCACCTTCAACGGCGCGCTGCTGAAGGAGCTGCGCGCCATCGACTTCGTGAAGCGGCTGATCGCGCAGGGCCGGCTGAGCGCCGACGAGTACCGCGACGTCCGCCTGCACATGATCGAGGCGCGCAAGCAGCTCCGCCCGCTCGGCGCCTCCTCCAAGCTCAACGCGGAATGGCCGTTCCTGAAGCATCTCTTCGGGATCGGGCGAGACGCGGCGGAGAAATGGCTCGCCGCGCATTTCGACGATCTCGGGGCGCGGCAGTCGCTCGACGTGCGGGGCATGCTCGGCGGCTGAGCCCGGAGCGGCGATCGGCGCGGCGATTGGCGCGGCGCTCGCCGCGATGCTATCGTCGCGCCGCAGACAGGGAGCCGCCGCATGAACATCGCCTCCGCGCCCGCGCAGACCGCCGCCAAGCCGGTCTTCGACTGGACAGACCCGTTCCGCCTCGAGGACCAGCTCTCCGAGGACGAGCGCATGATCCGCGACGCCGCGCGCGACTATGCGCAAGGCCATCTGCAGCCCCGCGTGGTCGAGGCCTATCGCGAGGAGAAGACCGACCCCGCGATCTTCGCCGAGATGGGCGAACGCGGTCTGCTCGGCGTCACCATCCCCGAGGCGTTCGGCGGCGCCGGCGCGTCCTATGTCGCCTACGGGCTGGTCGCGCGCGAGATCGAGCGGGTGGATTCGGGCTATCGCTCGATGATGAGCGTGCAGTCCTCGCTGGTGATGCACCCGATCCACGCCTACGGAACCGACGCCCAGCGCGAGAGATATCTGCCGAAACTCGCCCGCGGCGAATGGATCGGCTGTTTCGGGCTGACCGAGCCCGACGCCGGCTCCGACCCCGGCGCGATGAAGACCCGCGCCGCGAAGATCGACGGCGGCTATCGCCTGACCGGCGCCAAGACCTGGATCTCCAACAGCCCGATCGCCGACGTGTTCGTGGTCTGGGCGAAGTCCGACGCGCATGGCGGCGCGATCCGGGGCTTCGTTCTGGAGAAAGGGATGAAAGGGCTCTCGGCGCCGAAGATCGGCGGCAAGCTCAGCTTGCGCGCCTCGATCACCGGCGAGATCGTCATGGAGGGCGTCGAGGTCGCCGAGGCGGCGCTGCTGCCCGGCGTCGAGGGGCTCAAGGGTCCGTTCGGCTGCCTCAACCGCGCGCGCTACGGCATCGCATGGGGGGTGATGGGCGCGGCCGAGTTCTGTTGGCATGCAGCCCGGGGCTACGGGCTCGAACGCAAGCAGTTCGGCCGTCCGCTGGCGCAGACGCAACTCTTCCAGAGGAAGCTCGCCGACATGCAGACCGAGATCGCGCTGGGGCTGCAGGGCTGCCTTCAGGTCGGGCGGCTGTTCGACGCGGGGCGGCTGGCGCCCGAGGCGATCTCGCTCGTCAAGCGCAACAATTGCGGCAAGGCCTTGGACATCGCGCGGATGGCGCGCGACATGCACGGCGGCAACGGCATCCAGGAGGACTACCATGTGTTCAGGCACATGGCGAACCTCGAGACGGTCAACACCTATGAGGGCGCGCATGACGTCCATGCGCTGATTCTGGGGCGGGCTCAGACGGGGCTTCAGGCGTTCTTCTGAACGGCGCGCGCCGAAGAGACGCGCGCGCGGTGGATGAGCGGGCGGTCGAGGCGGCGATCCTGAGCGCCGTGGCGGCGCGCGGCGCCGGCAAGTCGGTCTGCCCGTCGGAAGTGGCGCGCGCGCTGGCCGCCGACTGGCGCCCGCTGATGCCGGAGGTTCGCGCCGCGGCGGCGCGGCTGGCGGCGCGCGGGGCGCTCCGCGTGACGCGCAAGGGCGTGGACGTGGATCCGCTCGCCCCCGGCGGGACGATCCGGCTGAGCGCAGTGTGATCCTGGGGGCGCAGACCGCCCGCGCTCACCCCGGCCCGGCCTGCGGGTCGAGGACGCGCAACAGGCGTTCGGCGGCGGTGCGCGCGACGCGCAGGGCCAGCGCGCGGCGGCGCGCGGCGGCCAGCCGGCGCGGCGCGGCGGGACGCAGGATCTCGCCGCCCCACGCGTCGGCGATCATCACCCCCTCGTCGGGCGGAAGGAATTCGACGGGAAACGAAGCGTCGACGGCGAAATAGAAGGCGTCGCACCAGTCGAGATAGCCGCGCCATTTCGCGTCCGCGCGGAAATCGGCGAGGCAGGACTTGCACTCGACCGCGATCACCGCCCCGTCGCGGGCGAGCGCGAGGACGTCGACGCGCAACCCCGGCGCCGGGGCGAATTCGGTCAACGGGGCCGCGCCCTGCGCCAGCAGCATCCGGCACACCCCGCGTGCGAGCGCAGGGCCGGGACGGTCGGGCGGGAGGGTCATCGCGCGCTCTCCGGGCGGGGCGAATTCAGGCCCGATGATAGGGCCCGCCGCCGAGAATCGTCGCGGCGCGGTAGAGCTGTTCGGCGAGCATCGCGCGCGCCAGCATGTGCGGCCAAACCATCGGCCCGAAGGACAGCAGCAGATCGGCGCGGTCGCGCAGGCCGGCGCCATGGCCGTCGGCCCCGCCGATCGCGAAGCCGAGATCGCGCGCGCCCTCGTCGCGAAAGGCGGCGAGCCGCCGCGCGAAGCCGGGGCTGTCGAGAGCCGCGCCGCGTTCGTCGAGCGCCACGAGGGGGCCGTCCGGGGCCTTGTCGAGCAGCAGCGCCGCTTCCGCGTCGGCGCCGCGCCCGCGCCGGTCCTCGACTTCGATCATGCGCGCGGGGCCAAGCCCGAGAGCCCGGCCCGCCGCATCGAAGCGGCCGAGCCAGTCCGCGGTCAGCAGCGCCTCTGGGCCGGCCTTGAGGCGGCCGACCGCGAGGATCGTCACGCGCACGCCGCGCGCGCCTTTAGAGTCGCCCGGATCAGGCCGATGCGGCGGCGCGGGCGCGGATGTCGGCGGGCTCCATCCACATCTTCTCGATCTGGTAGAAGGCGCGGACTTCGGGCCGGAAGATGTGCGCGATCACGTCGCCGCAATCGATCAGCACCCAGTCGCCGGCTTCCTTGCCCTCGACGCGGGGCGCGCGACCGGTGCGCGCCTTCACGCGCTCGGAGAGCTTTTCCGCGATCGCCGTCACCTGCCGCGCCGAGCGCCCCGAGGCGATCACCATGTGATCGGCCAGAGACGACTTGCCGCGCAGATCGACTGCGACCACGTCCTCCGCCTTGTCGTCGTCGAGGGATGAGAGCACGAGGGACAGCATCTCGTCGCTCTCGGAGAGGGATCGAGCGGCCGCAGCCTGCTCCATCCGGCGGGCGCGCGCGGCGCCCATGTCGAGCCGTTCGTTCAGAACGTCATCTCCCATCGCTGCGGCCGCCGGACCTGTTCCGGGGGCGTCAGACGCTGATAAGAATAGCGTCTCCGCGCCCGAATCTCAATCGCCGAAGGCGTGCCGGCCATGACCCACCCAAGCAGCGAAGGCTGGATCGCCCCGCCGCGCCCCGACAGGGCCGACGGCGCCCGTCGCCGCGTCGGCGTCGAGATCGAGTTCTCCGGCCTCGACGTCGCCGCCGCCGCAAAGGCGACGGCGCGTCGGCTCGGCGGGTCGGTTCGCGCGCTGAGCCCGCATCTGGCGATGGTGGAGGGAACCGAGTTCGGCGATTTCCGCGTCGAACTCGACATGCGGCTCGCCCATGCCGAAGTCGGCGGCGAGATCGAGCGGGCGCTGCGCGACCTCGCCGCGGACCTCGGCGCGACCGTCGTCCCGGTCGAGATCGTCTGCCCGCCGATCCCCTGGGACCGCGCCCATGCGCTCGACGATCTGCGCGCCGATCTGCATCGCATGGGCGCCGAGGGCACGCGCGACGCGCTGCTCTACGCCTTCGGCGCACAGCTCAACATCGAACCGCCGAGCCTCGAGGCGGAGGACCTGCTCGCGCTGATGCGCGCCTTCGTCGTGCTGCGCGACTGGCTGCGCGCCGAAGTCCAGATCGACACGCTGCGCTGGCTGACGGTGTTCGCGTCGCCCTGGCCGACGCCCTTTTGCGCCCACATCCTGCGCCCCGGCTACGCGCCGAGCCGCGAGCGTCTGATCGACGACTACCTGAAGTTCAACCCCACCCGCGACCGCGAGCTCGACTTGCTGCCGATCTTCGCCGCGCTCGACGAGCGCCGCGTCCGCGCCGCCTTGCCGGATGAGAAGATCCGCCCGCGCCCCGCCTGGCATTACCGCCTGCCCAATTCCGAAGTGAACGCCTGGGACTGGTCGATCGGGCTGGAATGGGCGCGCTGGGTGCGGATCGAGCGGCTCGCGGCCAACGCGGATTTCCTGGAGGCCGCCTGCGGAGAATGGCGGACCAACCTCGCGCGCACGTTCCCACATGACTGGGAGACGCGCTCGACCGAGATCGCGCGCGCCTTGTGAGCGGGCGCGGATGATCTCGCCGCTGATCGGCGTGACCGGGCCCGCGGGCCGCGGCTGGGCGCTCTGGACGGCCGCCGCGCTGTCGCTGTGGCTGCAGGGCGCGCGGGCCCGGCGCGTGACGCCGCCTTTCACCCCGGGCGAGCTCGACGGGCTCGACGGGCTGCTGATCGGCGGCGGCGACGACATCGGCGCGGAGTTCTCCGGCGCCGAGCTGCGCCCCGACGTGCGCATCGACCCCGCCCGCGACGCGCTGGAGCTGGCCGCGCTAGAACGCTTCTGGCCCGAGGGCAAGCCCGTCCTCGGCATCTGCCGCGGGGCGCAGATGCTCAACGTGTTCCGCGGCGGCACGCTGCACAGCGACGTGCGCGTCGCCTACGACCTGCGCCGCCAGCCCCGCACGCCGCTTCCGCTCAAGACCGTGTCGGTGGCGCAGGGCTCGCGCCTCGCCGCGATCCTGAACGGCGACGCGACGATCAAGGTGAACTCGCTGCACATGCAGTCGGTGGACCGGCTTGGCGAGGGGATGCGCGTCGCCGCGCGCGACCGTCACGGCATGGTGCAGGCCGTCGAGGCAGAAGGCGGCCCGTTCCGCGTCGGCGTGCAGTGGCACCCGGAGCTTCTGCCCTATCGCCGCCCGCACCGCCGCCTGTTCCGCGCCTTCGTCGAGGCCGCGCGCGCGGTGCGCTGAGGCGCTCGCGCGCGCTCGCCCGCTGGGGTAGCCTTGCGAGGCAATCGACACAGGAGCCGCCGCGCCGATGTTCCGCCGTTTCGCACTGGCGCTCGCCTGGGCGCTCGCCGCAAGCGCCGCGCAGGCCCATCCGCATGTCTTCATCGACGCGGAAGCCGGCTTCGTCTTCGACGCGGAGGGGCGGCTCGCCTCGGTCGAGATCGTCTGGCGTTACGACGCCTTCTCGTCGCTGTTCCTGCTCGAGGACATGGGCCTCGACCCCGACGGCGACGGGGCGCTGACCGAAGCCGAGCGGGCGGCGCTCGCCGCCGACCAGACCGACTGGCCCGAGACCTTCGCGGGCGACAGCTATCTGCGCATCGGCGGCGAGGCGGCGGCGCTGTCGCCCGCGCGCGACGGGTCGGCGGCGCTCGAGGACGGGCGCGTGGTCGTGCGCTTCCGCCGCGACCTCGCCGAACCGGCGCCGGCGCAGGGCTTGCAGGCGCGGCTGGAGCTCTACGACCCGAGCTATTTCTTCGCCTATGCGCTGACGGGCGA
The DNA here is from genome assembly GCF_036788415.1 of Rubrimonas sp. Classification (NCBI taxonomy): domain Bacteria; kingdom Pseudomonadati; phylum Pseudomonadota; class Alphaproteobacteria; order Rhodobacterales; family Paracoccaceae; genus Rubrimonas; species Rubrimonas sp. Next base: position 22,349 of record NZ_DAIQNN010000050.1, read on the forward strand.
ACCGGCGCTGCGCGACGCGCCTGCGGCGTGCGCGGCGCAGGCGCGTCGCTTCGACCCCGACGCGGCGGCCTCGGAGCTTCTGGCCTCGCTCGCGACGCTGGGGCGCGAGGAGACGCCCGAGGACCCGAATGTCGGCGCGGCCTTCGCCGACGCGGCGCTGCTGCGATGCGACTGATCGCGGGCCTCGCGCTCGTCGTCGCGCTGGCGGGCGCAGCGGCGCTCTGGGCCCTGGGCGGGTTCGACGACGTCGCCCGATGGGCGGCGGCGACCCAGCGCGAGGCGCAGAACGCCATTGCGGCGGCGGCGCAGGCGCTGCGGCGCGGCGATCCGGGCGCGTTCGCGGCGCTGCTCGGCGTCTGCGCGCTCTACGGCTTCGCCCATGCGGTGGGCCCGGGCCATGGCAAGGTGCTGATCGGCGGCGCGGCGCTCGTGAGCCGGGCGGGGCTGGGGCGGCTGGTCGCGCTGAGCCTCGTCGCCAGTCTCGCGCAGTCCGCGACGGCGATCCTGCTGACGCTCGGCGGCCTCTGGCTGCTCGCCATCCCCGCGACGCAGGCGGTGCGCATCGCCGAGGACGCGCTCGCGCCGGCGAGCGGGGCGGCGATCGCCGCCATCGGCGCGCTGGTTCTGTGGCGCGGCGCGCGGGGGCTGCGGGCGGCGCGCGCGGAGACGGGTCCGGGGGCGTCCTGCGGCTGCGGCCATGCCCACGGCCCGACGCCCGAACAGGCCGAGCGCGTCCACAGCCTGCGCGACGCCGCCGCCATCGTGGCCGGCGTGGCGATCCGGCCCTGCACCGGGGCGATCTTCCTGCTGCTGATTGCGGCGCGGCTCGATCTGCTCTGGGCGGGGATCGCGGGGACGTTCGCGATGGGCCTCGGCGCGGGCGGCTTCACGGCGCTCGTCGCCGCCTGGGGGCGGGCGGCGCGGGGCGCGGCGCTTTTGGCGGGCTCCGGCGCCGCCGCGCGCAGCTTCGCGCTGCTGCAGATCGTGGGCGGCGCCGCCATCGCCGTCTCCGGCGCCGCGCTGGCGGCGACTGCGCTCGCCTGACGGGCGCTCAGGCGGCCAGCGCCGCGTCCAGCGCCCCGGCGAGCTTCTCGACCAACTCGTCGAGCTGCGGCTCCTCGATCACATAGGGGGGCGCGAGCAGGATGTGGTCGCCCTGAACCCCGTCTATGGTCCCGCCCATCGGATAGCAGATCAGCCCGGCCTCGAACGCCGCCGCCTTCACCTTCGCGTGCAGCTTGCGCGCGGGGTCGAAGGGCGCTTTGGTCTCGCGGTCGGCCACCAGCTCGACGCCGCGGAACAGCCCCCGCCCCCTGATGTCGCCGACATGGGGATGCCGGCCGAGGGCCCCGCGCAGCCGCGCGTCGAGCGCGTCTCCGCGCGCGCGCACCTGCGCGAGCAGCCCGCGCGCCTCGATGGCGTCGAGCACCGCGCAGGCCGCCGCCGCCGCCGTCGGGTGGCCCATATAGGTGTGGCCGTGCTGGAAGAAGCCCGACCCTGCGGCGATCGCGTCGTAGATCGCCGCCGAGCACAGCATCGCGCCGATCGGCTGGTAGCCCGCCCCGAGCCCCTTGGCGATGGTGCCGATGTCGGGGCTGATCCCGTCCTGCTCGCAGGCGAAGAGCGTGCCTGTCCGCCCCATGCCGCACATCACCTCGTCGAGGATCAGCAGCACGCC
>NZ_DAIQNN010000051.1:0-23405 GCF_036788415.1 Rubrimonas sp.
AGGCGATCCGCCAGTTCGCGCAGGAGCGGCCGCGCGGCCAGTGCATCTTCATGCATCTCACGCTCTTGCCCTACATCAAGTCCGCAGGCGAGCTGAAGACCAAGCCGACGCAACATTCGGTGAAGGAGCTGCGCGCCATCGGCATCGCGCCCGATATCCTCGTCTGCCGCGCCGAACAGCCGATCCCCGAGCGCGAGCGCGCGAAACTGGCGCTGTTTTGCAATGTCCGCCCGGACAGCGTTATCGCGGCGCTCGACCTCGCCTCGATCTACGAGGCGCCGCTGGCGTTGCACGCCGAAGGGCTCGACCAGGCGGTGCTCGACGCCTTCGGCATCTCCCCCGCCCCGCGTCCCGACCTGAAGCGCTGGGAGGAAGTGGTGGACGCCGTCCAGCGCCCCGACGGCGACGTCCGCATCGCCGTCGTCGGCAAGTACACCGCCCTTGAGGACGCCTACAAGTCGCTCGCCGAGGCGCTGACCCATGGCGGCATCGCCAACCGCGTGAAAGTCCGCGCCGAATGGATCGACGCCGAGATCTTCGAGCGCGAGGACCCCGCGCCGCATCTCGAGGGCTTCCACGGCATCCTCGTGCCCGGCGGCTTCGGCGAGCGCGGCACGGAAGGCAAGATCCTCGCCGCCCGCTTCGCCCGCGAGCGCGGCGTGCCCTATTTCGGCATCTGTCTGGGGATGCAGATGGCGGTGATCGAGGCGGCGCGCACGCTGGCGGGCATCGGCGACGCCGGCAGTCAGGAGTTCGACCACGAGAAGGGCGCCGCGCGCTTTTCCCATGTGATCTACCACATGGCCGAGTGGCGCGAGGGCGGCAAGCTGATCCGCCGCAAGGTCGAGGACGACAAGGGCGGCACGATGCGCCTCGGCGCCTACGCCGCCCAGCTCGCCCCCGGAAGCCGCGTTGCAGAGATTTACGGCGCCGAGCGCATCGAGGAGCGCCACCGCCACCGCTACGAAGTGGACATCCGCTTCCGCGACAGGCTGGAGGCTGCAGGGCTGCGGTTTTCGGGGATGTCGCCGGAGGGCGATCTGCCGGAGATCGTCGAAATCCCCGACCATCCGTGGTTCGTCGGCGTGCAGTTCCACCCGGAGCTGAAGTCCAAGCCCTTCGCCCCGCACCCGCTGTTCGCGAGCTTCGTCAAGGCGGCGGTGGCGCAGAGCCGGTTGATGTGAGGACGGGCGCCCTTTCCCCCGCCTCGGCTCACGCCGCCTGATCGTCCGCGTCGTCCGGCACGTTGGCCCGCAGCGCGCGCTTGGGCACTTCGCGCAGCAGGAAGGCGGGGACGTGGTCGCCCAGGCCCACCACCGCCTCGTCGCGCCCGCCGCCGCTGCGGCGACGGGGGCGGTCGTCCTCGCGCCGCGGCGCGCGCGCGACGTCGCGGACGGGTTCCGGCGCAGCGGCTTCTTCGCGCGGGGCGCGCGGCTCGGCGCGCCGTTGGGGACGGTCCTCGCGGGCGCGGCGCGGCGGGCGCGCTTCGTCGGCCTCGACCGCGGGCGCGCGCGGAGCGGGGCGGGGGCCGCCCGGCGGCTCCATCGCCGCGATGGGGCGCTCGATCAGCTTCTCGATCTTCTCGACATGCTTTTCCTCGTGCGGCAGGCAGAGCGTGATCGCCTTGCCCGTCCGCCCGGCGCGCCCTGTCCGCCCGATCCGGTGGACGTAATCCTCCGAATGGATCGGCACGTCGAAATTCACCACATGGCTCACGCCCGGAATGTCGAGCCCGCGCGCCGCCACGTCCGACGCCACGAGGATCGCGATCGAGCCGTCGCGGAAGCCGTCCAGCGTCGCCGTCCGCACGCTCTGGTCGAGGTCGCCATGCAGCGCGCCGACGTTGAAGCCGCTCTTCTCGAGGCTCTTGAACACGCTCGAGATGTCGCGCTTGCGATTGCAGAAGACGATCGCGTTCTTCAGCGCGTCGCCCTCGCCGCGCAGCACGTCCCGCAGCAGGTCGCGCTTCTCGCGCTCGGCGTCCTCGCGGCGCGAGGGATGCAGACGGCACAGCAACTGCTCGACCGTTGTCGCTGTGGTGGCCGGGGCCGTCGCCTCGACGCGCTCGGGGTTGTGCAGGAATTCGGTCGTCAGCCTTGTGATCTCGGGCGGCATGGTCGCCGAGAAGAACAGCGTCTGGCGGTGGAAGGGCGTCAGCTTGAAGATCCGCTCGATGTCGGGGATGAACCCCATGTCGAGCATTCTGTCGGCCTCGTCGACCACCATGATCTCGATGGCAGACAGCATCAGCTTGCCGCGCTCGAAATGGTCGAGCAGGCGGCCCGGCGTCGCGATAAGCACGTCCACGCCGCGGTCGATCAGCTTGTCCTGATCGCCGAAGGAGACGCCGCCAATCAGCAACGCCTTGGAGAGCTTCACATATTTTCCGTAAGTGTCGAAATTCTCGGCGACCTGCGCGGCGAGTTCGCGCGTCGGGCAGAGGATCAGCGAGCGCGGCATGCGGGCGCGGGCGCGGCCCTTCACGAGGCGGGTGATCATCGGCAGGGTGAAGGACGCGGTCTTGCCGGTGCCGGTCTGCGCGATCCCGAGCACGTCGCGCCCCTTGATCGCGAAGGGGATCGCCTGCGCCTGGATCGGCGTGGGCTGCGTGTAGCCAGCCTCCTGCACGGCCTTCAGAACGTTCGGGTCGAGGTCGAGTTCGTCGAAGGTCATGCGGCGGTCGTTCGCTCCGGTGATCGATGAAACGCAAAAAGGGGCGCTCTGCGGCCCCACGCGGCGCACCATAGGGAAAAACGCCGCAGAGTCAACGAATCACCGCCGTCACGCAAATTTCGCGGCTGTGACATGCTGCGATCAACCGTCGGCGCTAGCAGTCGCGCCGTCTGCAACCGGGAGGACCTGACGATGCCGCGCCCCTTCGCCCGAACCGCCTTCGCCGCAGCCGTCGCCGCTTCGCTCGCCGCGCCCGCTGCCGCCGAGACCGTCTTTCCCGCGAAGCTCGCGGGCCACGCCTACATCCCCGCCAATTCGATGATCGCCCCGCCCGCGGACGCGCCGCGCGACGCCTGGGTGTCGGGCAAGTTCGCCGCCGGCCCCGCGCGCGTGGACCAGCCGATGAGCGTGCCCGGCGACACCGGCCCCTGGCTGCACGGCTCGCGCCCCACTGGCCTTCGCCTGCCCTTCCTCGGCCAGCCGCTGCAGGGCTTCTCGGGCGTCGCGATGACCCGCGCCGAGGATGGGTCGATCTACGCGCTCACCGACAACGGCTTCGGCTCGAAGCTCAACTCGCCCGACGCGCTGCTGTTCTTCCACCGCATCCGCCCCGACTGGGAGACGGGGGCCATTGCGCACGAGACCACCTTCCTGCGCGACCCCAACCGCGTCGTGCCCTTCCGCATCGCTTATGAGGCGACCGACGAGCGCTACCTGACGGGCGCCGATTTCGACCTCGAGAGCATCCAGCGCGTCGGCGACGAGATCTGGATCGGCGACGAGTTCGGCCCCTTCCTGATCCGCGCCACGCTCGACGGCGTGGTGACCGGCGTGTTCGCGACCGAAGTCGGCGACACGGTCCTGCGCAGCCCCGACGCCCCCGGCATGACCGGCACCTCCCGCCCCGGCGCGGACTGGCGCGTTCCCCGCTCCGGCGGCTACGAGGGCATGGCGCTCCAGCCGGGAACTGGCCTGCTCTGGGCGATGCTGGAGAAGCCCATTCTCGACGCCGAAGGAAAGCCCGAGGGGAACTTCCTGCGCGTCTTCGCCTTCGACCCCAAGGCGGGCCGCTTCACCACCCAGGGCTTCAAGTTCCCGCTCGCCGAAGGCGCGACCGCCATCGGCGACTTCAACTTCATCGACGAGACCCGCGCGCTGGTGATCGAGCGCGACAATGGCGAGGGCGACCCCTCGCTCAAATGCGCGGGCGCCCCGCAGCCCGACTGCTTCCCGCTCCCCGCGATGCACAAGCGCGTCGTGCTGATCGACACGGCCAGCGTGGACGCGGAGGGCTTCGTGCGCCGCATCGGGCACATCGACCTGATGGACATCGCCGACCCGGACGGCCTCGGCCGGCTCGAGACAGTCGCAGCGCGCGACCTGACGGGCAAGTTCACCTTCCCGTTCTTCACCATCGAGAACGTGATGGCGATCGACGAGACTCACATCCTGGTGGGTTCGGACAACAACCTGCCCTTCTCCTCGGGCCGCCAGCTCGACGCCGCCGCCCATAACGAGTTCATCCTGCTCCATGTTCCGGAGCTGCTCGCCGCGCGCTGAGGGCGATCCGCCGCTAGGGGTGGGGCGCGCCGAGGCGCGCGCCCCCAGATATGGCGCCGCGTGACGTGAAAGACTCACCCCAACTTACTGAATCGAAAGCATTATTGACCTTCGGTCGCGCTTCGCGGAGACTGCCGGCTCCCCGATGCGCGGAGCTTGCGATGACCTCTGACGATCTGCCGCTCGACGCGATCCTGCGCGACGACTGCATCGCGGCGATGGTCCGCCTGCCCGACGCGTCGGTCGACCTGATCTTCGCCGACCCGCCCTACAATCTGCAATTGCGCGCCGAATTGCACCGGCCCGACAATTCGCGCGTGGACGCGGTGGACGACGCCTGGGACCGCTTCGAAAGCTTCGAGACCTACGACCGGTTCACCCGCGCCTGGCTGGCGCAGGCGCGGCGGGTGCTGAAGCCGGACGGCGCGCTGTGGGTGATCGGAAGCTATCACAACATTTTCCGCGTCGGCGCTGCTTTGCAAGATGAAGGTTTCTGGATCCTCAACGACGTGGTCTGGCGAAAGTCCAACCCGATGCCGAACTTCCGCGGCAAGCGGCTGACCAACGCGCACGAGACGCTGATCTGGGCCGCGCGGTCCGAGACTTCGAAGGCGGTGTTCAATTACGACGCCGCGAAGTCGCTGAACGAGGACCTGCAGATGCGCTCGGACTGGACGCTGCCGCTCTGCACCGGGGCGGAGCGGCTCAAGGACGGGGCCGGGGCCAAGCTGCACCCGACCCAGAAGCCCGAGGCGCTGCTGCACCGCATCCTGATCCTGAGCACGCGGCCCGGCGACGTGGTGCTCGACCCGTTCTTCGGCTCGGGGACCACAGGGGCGGTCGCGAAGCGGCTCGGGCGGCGCTGGATCGGGATCGAGCGCGAGGAGGCCTACGCCGACGCCGCGCAGGCGCGCATCGACGCGGTGCGCCAGCTGGCGGCGGAGGCGGTCGCCACCACCCCCTCGCGCCGCGCCGCGCCGCGCATCCCCTTCGGCGAACTCGTCGAGCGGCAACTGGTGCGGCCGGGCGAGACGCTGTCTTCGCCCTGCGGTCGGCATCGGGCGGTGGTGCGCGCCGACGGCTCGCTGAAATGGGACGCCGCCTCGGGGTCGATCCACAAGATCGGCGCGCTCACGCAGCGCGCGCCGTCATGCAACGGCTGGACCTACTGGCACTTCAAGCGCGACGGTCGCCCGATCCCGATCGACGCGCTCCGGACGCAGCTGCGCGACGAACGCGCTGCAAGTGGCGCGGATGGCTGACCCGACCGTGCGCATCGAGGGCCGGTTGATCTGCCGCGATCGCGCGCAGGCCGACCGGATCGCGGAGTTCCTCGTCGAGCATGTGCGGCTGACGCGCGCCGAGTCCGCGTGCCTGAGCTTCGAGGTGACGCGCGACCCCGCCGATGCGCTGGTCTTCGTCGTCTCGGAGACGTTTGTCGACGCGGCGGGCTTCGCGGCGCATAAGGCGCGGATGGTCGGGACGGTCTGGGCGGAGATCAGCGAAGGGGCGACGCGGGACTACGTGGTGACAGGGCTCGCGCCGGCGGATGGCTGAGCGCGCCTCGCGTGGCTGGGGCACCTGGGATCGAACCAGGACTCTTCGGAATCAAAATCCGACGTGTTGCCAGTTACACCATGCCCCAACGCGGCGCGGACCATAGGAGCGCGCGCCGAGCCTGACAAGGAGCGCGGACGTGGATCGCTCGGAGATCATGCGCCGGGTGAAGCGGCGCGACACCGCGCCGGAGCGGCGTCTGCGCGCGGCGCTGCGGGCGCTCGGCTTCACCGGCTACCGGCTCGACCGGGGCGATCTGCCGGGGCGGCCCGACATCGCCTTCATGGGGCGCCGGCGGGCGATCTTCGCGCATGGCTGCTTCTGGCACGGGCATGGCTGCCGGCGGGGCGCGCGCGCGCCGAAGGCGAACGCCGCCTACTGGGCCGCCAAGATCGCCCGCAACCGCGAACGCGACGCGGAGGCGGTCGCGGCGCTGGCGGCGTCGGGCTGGCGCGTGCTGACGGTGTGGGAGTGCGAGATGACCGATGCGTCGGGGCTCGCGGCGCGGCTTGCGGCGTTCATGGAGGACGGGTGAGCCCCGCCGGAGCGGAGATCGACCGGCGAGGCGCGGATCACGAGGTGGGGGCCTTTGTCTCCAAGGGAAAATTCTCGCGAACACATCCCCTTGGGCCGGCTTGCGCTAGAACCGGAACCTGAGATTGACCGAGCCGAACACCGCCCAGTCGTCCTGCGTGTCGAATTCGGGGCTGCGCAGCACATGCGCGTAGGACAGCGAGACGTTCTCCCAGCGATACGCCCCGCCGAGGCTGAACTCCACGAACGCCGGGTTCGTGTCGACCGAGCGGCTGTCGCGGAAGGTGTTTCCGTCGAGAAACAGGTTGCGCCCCACCAGCATGGCGTCGGCGGCGGCGAAGAGCTGCCAGCCGCCCTGATCGTCGGCGAAAGCCGGCCCGGAGACCGACCGTCGCACCCGGTCGGGGCCGTAGTCGGCGCGCAGGTTCTCGCCGATGCGCACCATCGCGCCGGCCCCCGCCGACACGTCCAGCGTGCCGAGCGCCACGGAGGCGCGCGGCAGGATGTCGGCCTCGAACCCCATGCCCAGCGCGTCGTCGGCCAGCGCATGGCGGCGGGTCTGTTCGTAGAGGACGCGGAAGGCGATTTCGTCGCCGAGCTGGGTGTCCCATCCCTGCGGCTCGTCGCCGAGGATGTTGTCGTGCACCCAGCGCTGGATCTCCTCGGCCTTGGCGGATGGGCCGACGATCCCGAGATCGAGCGCCAGCGCGTCGAGCCGGTCGCCGCTGTCGGCGTAAAGCGCCGCCGTGCCGTAGAGAAACCCCGCATAGGGGCGGTCCTCGAGCGGCGGGTCGGGGTCGTTGATGTCGGAGGAGGTGAACATCGAATGGCCGAGCCCGTAGCTCATGCCCCAGCGCGCCTGCGGGACGAACCCGTCCAGCGCGTCGCGCAGGCCCCGCGCCCAGAGATGCAGCTCGCCCTCGGGCGCCGTGTAGCGCAGGAAGGCGCCGTTGGTGTATTTGCGGTCCTCGCCCGCGAAGATGTCGTTCTCCCAGATCAGGCTGAGGGTTCCGCGCGGCGGCGCGTCGTCTTCGGCGAGGGCGGGGCAGGCGGCGAGGAGCGGGAGCAGGAGGGCGGCGCGGCGCATCGGGGGAACTCCTTGGGGCGCGGCCGACAATGGCCTGCGCCTTGGCGCGGAGCAATGGGTGGGAGCGGCGGATGCGTCTGGCGCATGACATCTTCGACGGCCCCGCGGACGCGACGCCGCTGGTGATCGCGCACGGCCTGTTCGGCTCGGCGCGCAACTGGCGGGGGCTGGCGGCGCGGCTGGCGGAGCGCCGCCGCGTGATTTCAGTCGATCTGCGCAATCACGGCGACAGCCCGCGCGACGCGCGCGGCGACTATCCTGCGATGGCGGACGACCTCGCCGAGACGATCCGCGCCGAAGCGGGCGGCGCCTCCGGGGGACGGGCCCATCTGCTCGGCCATTCGATGGGCGGGAAGGCTGCGATGACGCTGGCGCTGACCCGGCCGGAGCTTCTCGACCGCCTGATCGTCGCCGACATCGCTCCGGTGGCCTACGACCACGCCCATGGCGACTACATCGCGGCGATGCGGGCGGTGGACCTCCGCCGCGTGGCGCGGCGGTCCGACGCGGAGCCGATGCTGGCCGAAGCCGTCCCGTCGCCCGGTCTGCGCGCTTTCCTGCTGACCAACCTCGCCTTCGAGGACGGGCGGGCGCGCTGGCGGCCCGATCTCGACGCCATCGCCGCCAACATGGAGGCGCTGCTCGGCTTTCCCGAAGGACTGGCCGCAAGCCATTCCGGCCCCACGCTGTTTCTGGCGGGGGCCGCGTCGGACTATCTGGCCCCGGCGCGGCGCGCGGCGGCGGCGGCGCGCTTTCCCGCCGCGCAGTTCGTCGTGGTCGAGGGGGCGGGGCACTGGCTGCACGCCGACCGGCCCGAGACGGTGCTGGAGGCGGTCGAGGCCTTTCTCGCGCTGCATCAAAAGTAGCGCAAATAGAACTGGTTCATCGGCGATTAATCGTCGAAGCGCGACACTGTCCGGGCATTCGATTCCTTCTGAAAAGAGCGATTTCCCGATGTCGCGCACGATCGACGGCAAGCTGCTGGGGCGGCGCTTTCTGCTGGTCACCGGGTTGATCGTCGCATCGCTCGTCGCCACCGCTGGCATCGGCATGCACAAGCTCTGGCGACAGGCCGAAATCGCCGAGATCGGGTTGACCATGTCGCATCTGGGCGAGGGGATCGCGCGGCTGACGATGGCTGCGCATCGGGCCGCCGAGACGCCGACGGCGCGCAACCGGCAGATGCTGAACTCGGCCTTCCTCGCCGTGCTCTACCATGTCGACGAACTGCGCGCCGCCGACCCGCTCGCCGACCGGTCGGCGCTCGACGCCGCGTTGCGCGACATGGCGGCGCGCCGTCTCGCGGGCTATGTTTCTCAGCATCGGCACGGACTCGGCGCGGTGCCGATGACGCCGCAGATGCAGACGCTGTGGCGGGGGGCCGACGGCGCTTCGGGGCTCGAGGCCGAGATCGGGCGGATCCTCGCCGACATCGAGCATCTGGCGGCGCAGCGCGGCGGGCCGCAAGCCTCCGCCGCGCCGATCCCGCCCTTGCCCCATCTCCAGACCGAGGAGCTGATCCGCCTGCTGCGGCAGGGCTCCGTCATCGCCGCCCAGGATCAGGAGCGCGCGCTCTGGACTGCCGGCGCAGCCCTTCTGCTCGGCTCCGGCGCCGGAATCATCGCGGCGCTGGTGAGCCATCTTCTGGTGCTGCTCCCGCTGCGCAGGCGCATTCTGCGCGACCGCGCGACGCTGGCCGAGGCGCTCCGGCGCGCGCAGGCGGGGGAGCGGGCGAAGAGCGAATTCCTCTCGGTGATGAGTCACGAATTGCGCACGCCGCTGAACGGGGTGCTCGGCATGGCGGCGCTGCTCGACGAATCGGGGCTCGACCGACGGCAGCGCGGCTTCGTCGCCGCCATCCGCAGCTCCGCGATGGGGCTGCTGGACGTGATCGGCGACATCCTCGTCTTCAACCCGCCCGATCTGGGGAAGCTGCGGCCGATCGCCGAACCTTTCGCGCTTAAGGATCTGGGGGCCGAGCCCATCGCGCGGCTCGCGCCGGCGGCGGCGCTGAAGGGATTGTCGCTGGTGGTGCGCCGCCCGCATGGCGCGCCCTGCTGCCTGCGCGGCGACCGGGAGCGGCTCGACCACGTCATCCAGAATCTTCTCGGCAACGCCGTGAAGTTCACGAAGACGGGCGAGATCCGCATGACCATCGCGGCGCATGCGCGCGCGGGCGCCACGGCGAAGTTGCATATCGAAGTCGAGGATACGGGCTGCGGCGTGAAGCCCGAAATGGCCGAACGCATCTTCGGGATGTTCGAGCAGGCCGACGCGAGCGCGACCCGCAGCGCCGGCGGCGTCGGGCTCGGCCTCGCGGTCTGCGCGACGCTGATGCGCCAGATGGGCGGTCGGATCGGGATGCGCTCGGGCGAGGAGGGGGGCGCGGTCTTCTGGGTCGAGCTGGACCTTCCGGTCGCCGACTGCGCCGAGCGAGACCTCGACCTCTCCGCCATCGCCGGGCTGCGCGCGGCCTTCGCGAGCCCCAGCGCCGCGCGGCTGGCCGCCGGCGGCGAAATTCTCGCGAGCCTGAGCGTCGCCTATCAGACCGCGGACGGTCCCGATGCGCTCGCCGCCGTGCTCGCCGCGGCGGGCGACGCGCCGCCCGACCTGCTCTTCATCGACCACGCCCCGCCGCTCTGCGATGCGGAAGCCTGCCTCCTGCGCCTGCGCGCGCAGGCGGAGACCGCCGCCCTGCCGGTGATCCAGGTGCGCGGTCCGGGCGCCGAAGCCGGTCCGCATCCGCAGGACCCGCTGACGCAGGTGCTGCTGAAACCCGCGACGCGCGAGACGGCGGCGGCGGCGATTTCGGCGGTGATGGCGCGCGCCGGGGCGCAGCGCCTGCTCGACGACGACATGTGCCAGCCCGCCGCCGAAGCGGTTGGCGGCGCGGCGGCCTGACCGGAAAAGTCGCGGCGACGGCGAAACTTCGCTTGCGAGGCGCTGGGGCGCGCGGCTAGACGAAGCTCGTCGCGGCGCGCAGGGGGCGCGCCGCTTCCGGAGCTTTCAGGAAATGAAACAGGCCCTGGCCGAATTCGTCGGCACGTTCATTCTGGTGTTTTTCGGCTGCGGCGCGGCGGTGATCGCCGGGTCGGAGATCGGCGTTCTCGGCATCGCCTTCGCCTTCGGGCTGGCGCTGACCGCCGCCGCCTACGGGATCGGCCCGATCTCGGGCTGCCACATCAACCCCGCCGTCAGCCTCGGCGCGCTGATCGCCGAGCGCATGGAGCTCGACGCCTTCTTCCGCTACGTGATCGCGCAGGTGCTGGGCGCGGTGGCGGGCGCGGGGGCGCTGTTCCTCATCATGCAAGGCAAGCTTTCGGGCTTCGACGTCGCGACCTCGGGGCTCGGGCAGAACGGCTGGGGGCCTGGCTATCTCGGCGAGTACGGCGTGATCGCGGCCTTCCTGTTCGAAGTGATCGCGACCTTCATCTTCGTCGTGGTGATCCTGGGCTCGACCCAGCCGGGCGCGCCGGCGGCGATGGCGGGCCTCGTGATCGGGCTGACGCTGGTGGTGATCCACATCGTCGGCATTCAGGTCACCGGCGTCTCGGTGAACCCTGCGCGCAGCTTCGGCCCCGCGGTCTTCGCCGGCGCCGGGGCGCTCGGCCAGCTGTGGCTGTTCATCGTCGCGCCGCTTCTGGGCGCGGCGCTGGCGGGGCTGATGTTCCGCTCCGGCGCGCTCGACGCCGAGCTCGACTGATCCGGGCGACCCCCGGCGCGCTGGAGGGCGCGCCGGGGGCTGTCGTCAGAGCCGCTCGATGGCGACGGCGATGCCCTGTCCGCCGCCGATGCACATCGTGATCAGCCCGTAGCGGCCGCCGGTCCGCTCGAGTTCGTAGAGCGCCTTGACGATCAGGATCGCCCCGGTCGCCCCGATCGGATGGCCGAGCGCGATGGCGCCGCCGTTGGGGTTGGTCTTGGCCGGGTCGAAGCCGAGGCTGCGGCCCACCGCGCAGGCCTGCGCCGCGAAGGCCTCGTTGCTCTCGATCACGTCGAAATCGCCGACCGAGAGCCCGGTCTTCTTCAGCAGGTTGGTCACCGCCGGGATGGGGCCGATGCCCATGCGGTCGGGCTGGACGCCGGCATGGGCGTAGCCGACGAGCCGCGCCTTCGCCTTCAGCCCCGCCTTCTCGGCGGCGCCGGCGCGCGCCAGCACCAGCGCCGCGGCGCCGTCGTTGATGCCCGAGGCGTTGCCGGCGGTCACCGTGCCGTCCTTCTTGAAGGCCGGACGCAGGCCCGCCAGCGTTTCCGCCGTGGTCTTGCCCTTGACGTGCTCGTCGGTGTCGAAGGGAACCTTGTCGCGCTTGACCATCACCTCGATGGGCGCGATCTGGCTCTTGAAACGGCCCTCGGCGATGGCGGTGGCGGCGCGCTTCTGGCTCTCGAGCGCCATCGCGTCCTGCTCCTCGCGGCCGATCTGGTGGTCGGCGGCGACGTTCTCCGCGGTGACGCCCATATGCGCGCCCTCGAACGGGTCGGACAGCGCGCCGATCATCATGTCGATGAACTTGGCGTCGCCCATCTTCATGCCCGAGCGGATCGCCTGGCTGGCGTGCGGGCTGCGCGACATCGCCTCGGAGCCGCCGGCCAGCGCGAAGTCGCAATCGCCGAGCATCAAGTGCTGCGCCGCCGAGACCACCGCCTGCGCGCCCGAGCCGCAGAGGCGGTTGAGGGTGAGGCAGGGCGCCTCGACCGGCACGCCCGCATTCACCCCGGCCATGCGCGACAGGTACATGTCGCGCGCCTCGGTGTGGATCACGTTGCCGAACACCACATGCCCGATCTGCGCGCCCTCGACGCCCGAGCGCTTGAGCGCCTCGCGCGCGACATGCGCCGCCGTCTCGGTGGGCGGCGTGCCCGCCAGAGCGCCGCCGAAAGTTCCGATCGCCGTACGAGCGCCGTCGAGTATCACCACGTCGTCCATCGTCCCGCATCCTCCCGGAGTTTTTTCCCGACGTCACCATGACTCCGCTTTCGACCGGGAGCCTACGCGGCCTATTGTCGGGGTTGACCAGACCCTCCCGGAGACGGAGCCAGAAATGATGAAGTTCGGCGTCGGCCAGAGCGTCGCGCGCGTCGAGGATGTCCGCCTGTTGCGCGGCGCCGGACGCTACATCGAGGACGTCAGCGTCCCCGGCGAGGCGCGCGCGGCGTTTCTGCGCAGCCCGGTCGCCCATGCCGACATCGCCGCGCTCGACGTGTCGGCGGCGCGCGCCGCGCCCGGCGTGATCGCGGTGATCACCGGGGAGGATCTCGACGCGGGCATCGTCAACGACATGGACGCGACGCGCTTGCGCGGGCGCGACGGCGCGCTCTGCGCCCGACCGCGCCGCCCCGTCCTCGCCGTGGACCGCGTGCGCCATGTCGGCGAGGCGGTGGCGCTGGTGGTCGCCGAGACGCTGGCGCAGGCGCGCGACGCGGTGGAGCTGATCGCCGTCGATTTCGACGAGCGCGACAACGTGACCGACACCGCCGCCGCCCTCGACCCCGGCGCGTCGCCCCTGCACGACGAGGCCCCCGGCAATCTCTGCTACGACTGGGCGATGGGCGACGAGGCGGCGACCGACGCCGCCTTCGCCGCCGCGGCCCACCGCGTGGCGCTCGACCTCGTCAACAACCGCGTCATCGCCAATCCGCTGGAGACGCGCGGCGTTCTGGCGGAGTGGGACGGCGCGCGTCTGCATCTGCGCGCGAACGGGCAGGGGCCGTGGGACCTCAAGGCGGAACTGGCGGACAAGCTCGGGCTGAAGCCCGATCAGGTGCGCGTCAGCACGCCCGACGTCGGCGGCGGCTTCGGGATGAAGGCGATCACCTATCCCGAGCAGATCGCCGTGGCCTACGCCGCGATGACGACGGGGCGCCCCGTGAAATGGATCGCCGAACGCGGCGAGGGCATGGCGTCGGACGCGGCGGGGCGCGACCACGTCACCAGCGCCGAGGCCGCCTTCGACGCGGACTATCGCCTGACGGCGCTGCGCGTGCGCTCGATCGCGGCGATGGGGGCGTATCTTTCGGGCTTCGGCGCCTTCATCCCTTCGGTGCTGGTTTCGAAGGTCCTGCCCGGCGTCTATGACGTGCAGACCTATTTCTTCGGGGTGAAGGGCGTCTTCACCAACACGGTTCCGACCGACGCCTATCGCGGCGCAGGTCGCCCCGAGGCGATCTACGTCATCGAGCGGCTGATGGACTACGCCGCCCGCGCGCTCGGGCTCGACCCGGTCGATCTGCGCCGGCGCAACTTCATCCGGTCGTTTCCCTATGTCAGCTGCACGGGCGAGACCTACGACGTCGGCGATTTCGACCGCGTGCTCGACTGCGCGCTCGCCGAGGCGGATGTCGCGGGCTTTCCCGCCCGAAAGGCCGAAAGCGCGCGGGCGGGCCGCCTGCGGGGGCTCGGGCTCGCCTATTACATCGAATCGATTCTCGGCGATCAGAACGAGACGACGAAGATCGCATTCGCCGAGGATGGCGGGATCGACCTGTTCGTCGGCACCCAGTCGAACGGGCAGGGCCACGAGACGGTGTTCGCGCAATTCCTGACCGACCGGCTCGGCGTGCCATTCGACGCGGTCCGGCTGGTGCAGGGCGACACCGACCGCGTCGCGCAGGGGGGAGGCACGGGCGGCTCGCGCTCGGTGACGATGCAGGGCTCCTCGATCCGGGGCGCCGCGGACGCCTGGGTCGCCCGCGCGCTGCCCTTCGCCGCCGACGAGCTGGAGGCCGGCCCCGAGGACGTCGAATTCGTCGACGGCGCGTTCCGCATCGTCGGGGCCGACGCCGCACTGCCGGTGATGGAGGTCGTCGCCCGCGCCCGCGCCAAGGGCCGCGCCGATCTGCTCGCCGAGGAGCGCGAGACGGTCGTGCCGGGCCGGTCCTTCCCCAATGGCTGCCATATCTGCGAAGTCGAGATCGAGCCCGAGACCGGCGGCGTATCGGTGCTGCGCTACAGCGTGGTCGACGATTTCGGCGTGCTGATGAACCCGATGCTCGCCGAGGGCCAGGTGCATGGCGGCGTCGTGCAGGGGCTGGGGCAGGCGCTCGCCGAGACGGTGGTCCACGACGCCGAGGGCCAACTGCTGACGGCGAGCTTCATGGACTACCACATGCCCCGCGCCGGCGACGCGCCGATGATCGCATTCCGCCACGAAGGCACGCCCTCGACCGCCAATGCCATCGGCATGAAGGGCTGCGGCGAAGCGGGCACGGTGGGCGCGCTGGCCGCCGTGGTCAACGCGGCGCTGGACGCGGTGTGGGACGACGGCGTGCGCCATGTCGACATGCCGCTGACGCCGCTGCGGGTGTGGAGCTGGCTGGACGCCGCGCGCGCGGCGCGCGCCGACGCGGCCTGAACGCCCGATGACCGAGGGAGTGGAGCGCATCGGGCCGCGCCTCTGGCGCACCTCCGACCGCGAGGGTCGGGTCTATCATCTGCGCCCGATCCGACCGGAGGACGCGCCCGCCCTGCAGCGCGCCTTCGCCGAGCAGGACCCCGCCGACCGCAAGCTGCGCCTTCTGTCGGCGATCCCGAAACTGCCGGACAGGATGGCGCTGCGCTTCTGCACCGTGGACGGGGTTCGCGACGCGGCGCTCGTGCTCGTGCGCGACGACGCGCCCGACGCGCTGTTCGGCGGCGCCCGGCTGATGCGCGACGGCGCCCCCGGAACGCCGGAGGGCGCGCGCGCGGAATTCGCCGTGTCGGTCGCCTCCGCCCTTCAGGGGCACGGGCTCGGGCGCAAGGCGCTGGCGACGGTGATGGAGTTGGGGAGGGAGATGGGGATCGCGCGGGTCTGGGGCTCGGTCTCGCGCGAGAACGCCGGGATGCGCGCGCTGGCCGCCCGCCTCGGCATGACCGAGCGCCGCGACCCGGACGACGCGGCGCTCGTCATCTGCGAAAAGGCGCTCTGAGCCCTCAGGCGCGTTCTTCGGTCAGCGAAGCCGGCATGGGCGAGCCGGCGAAGCTCAGGCCCGCGCGCATCGCCCCGAACAGCACGCCCAGCGCCGCCCGCGCCGCGCGTTCGGCGGTCACGCCCGCCACGCCCTTGAGGTTGCGGGCGAAGCGGCGGGTCATGTGCTCGATCTCCTGCAACTCGCGCTGCATCTCGACATCGTCGAGCACGCCCTTGGCGTAGGCGTCGGCGATCAGATCGGCGTAGTGGGTGACGGCGCGCGCCTTGGCCTCGGCGTAGCCGCGGACGATGGGCAGCTCAGCCCCGGCGGCGTCCTTCAGCGCGAGGCCCATGCGGGCGACGACGTCGTCGATGTCGAGGGTCATGGCTATGTCTCCGGTCAGAGGGCGCGGTCGGTGAGGCCGCGCTCGTAGATCAGCGCGTCGGACAGGGCGTCGGCAGTCGCTGCGCGGCGCAAGGCGAGGAACTCCGGCGCGACGAAGCCGGTCGCGTCGCGCTCCGCGAGAAGTTCGAGCTGGCGGACATAGTCCCCGAGATAGGCGGCGGTGGCGGGATCTGCGTCCGCGCCGTAGGCGACTGCGGCGGCGCGCAGCGTCGCGCGCCCGGCGATCGCGCCGGCCTGCGCCTTCAGCGCGGCGTAGCCTTCGGCGCGCGGTTCGGCGGGCCGGGCCGCGACATCCGCGAAAAGCGCCTGCGTCTCGACGGCGAGGCTCTCCAGCGCGCCGACAGTCCAGGGGTCGCGCCCGGGCTCGGCGATCCGGGCGCAACCTGCCGCAAGCAGCGCGAGCGCGAGCAGAAGGGCGACGGGGCGCGCGAGCGCCCGAAGCGGCCTGACAGGGCGCATGGCGGTTCTCTCATCTGATTTCGGGATGGCGCAGGGCGTTGCGCGCCGGCGCTGACGAGAATTACGCCAAAGCGATTAAAATTTCATGCAACGCGCCGCAGCGCGAAGCCCAGCAGCGTCAGCGCCGCGCCAAGCCCCGCC
This sequence comes from Rubrimonas sp., assembly GCF_036788415.1. Taxonomy (NCBI): domain Bacteria; kingdom Pseudomonadati; phylum Pseudomonadota; class Alphaproteobacteria; order Rhodobacterales; family Paracoccaceae; genus Rubrimonas; species Rubrimonas sp. The sequence continues at coordinate 16,307 of NZ_DAIQNN010000051.1, forward strand.
AGCGCGACCGCCGCCGGGCTCTCCAGTACGGTCAGGATCGCGGGGTCCCACAGCCAGGGCGCGAGATGGCGCTCGATGGCGGGCTGCGCGATCTGCAGGCTGTCGCGGTCGAGCCGAAACCACCATTCCCCGACCGCGCGCAGCCGCGCGCCGGAGGTTTCGACCAGGTCGAACCCCGCCACGACGAGCCCCAGCGCGATCAGCGCCCCTCCGACGATCCGCAGCATGTGGACACTCCCTTCGCCCGGTCGGGACATAGGCGCCGCTCCGCCGTCGCGCCAGCGCTTTCGCCGCCGCGCCGTCGCCGCTACTCTCGGGTCGCCCAGCGTCGGAGACCGCCCCATGCGCCTGTTCGCCCTCGCCCTGCTGCTCGCATCGCCGCTCGCCGCTCAGGAAGCCGCGAAACGCGAACTTCAGCCTGAAGCGACCGTCGCCGTCGCCGCAGCGCGCGACGTTCAGGCCGCAAGCTTCATGGTCGCCGCCGCCCACCCGATGGCGGTCGAAGCCGGACAGGCGGTTCTCGCCGCCGGCGGAACCGCCGCCGACGCCGCCGTGGCCGTGCAGCTCATGCTCAACCTCGTCGAGCCGCAATCCTCCGGCATCGGCGGCGGGGCCTTCGCCCTCTACTGGGACGCCTCCGAAGCCCGCCTGACCACTTTCGACGGGCGCGAGACCGCCCCCGCCGCCGCCGGCCCCGACCTCTTTCTCGGCGCCGACGGCGAACCGATGAAGTTCCGCGACGCCGTCCCCGGAGGCCGCTCCGTCGGCGTTCCCGGCACGCTCAAGCTGATCGAGACGCTGCACGCCCGCCACGGCGCCCGGCCATGGGTCGAGCTGATCGCGCCTGTGATCGACGCCGCCGAGCAGGGCTTCGCGGTCTCGCCCCGCCTCGCGGGCCTCATCGCCCAGACGCCCGAACTCGCCCTGTTCGAGGCGACCCGCAGCTATTTCCTCGACGCCGCCGGGGCGCCCCTCGCCGAAGGCGCGGTTCTGCGCAATCCCGATTTCGCCGCGACCCTGCGCCTGATCGCCGAGCAGGGCGCCGACGCGTTCTATGCAGGACCCATCGCCGCGCAGATCGCGCAGGCCGTCCGCACCCCGACCAATCCCGGCCTGCTCACAGAAGCCGATCTGGCCGCCTATCGCGTGATCGAGCGCGCGCCCGTCTGCCTGAATTACCGCGGCGCGGAGGTCTGCGGCATGGGGCCGCCCAGTTCCGGCGGCCTGACTGTCGGCCAGATCCTCGGCCTGCTCGAACGCTTCGACCTCGCGGCCCTCGGCCCCGGCGCCGCCTCCGACCACCTCTTCGTCGAGGCCTCTCGCCTCGCCTTCGCCGACCGCGCCCTCTACATGGCCGACGCCGATTTCGTCGACATGCCGAAAGGGCTGCTCAACCGCGCCTATCTCGCCGAGCGCTCCGCGCTGATCGACCCCGCCGCGCGCATGGCGACCGCCGAGGCGGGCTCGCCCCCTTGGGACGAAGCCCAACTTCTCTCCCCCGACCTCCAGCCCGAGCGCCCCGGCACCTCGCATTTCGTGATCGTGGACGCGCAGGGCGACGTTCTTTCGATGACCACCACCATCGAGACCGGCTTCGGCTCGCGCGTGATGGCGGGCGGGTTCCTCCTGAACAACGAGCTGACCGACTTCTCCTTCCGTCCCGAGATCGACGGCCGCCCTGTCGCCAACCGCGTCGAGCCCGGCAAGCGCCCCCGTTCCTCGATGGCGCCGACCATCTTGCTGGAGAACGGCGCCCCGGTCCTCGCGCTCGGCTCGCCGGGTGGGGCGCGCATCATCGGCTATGTCGCCCGCGCCCTGATCGCCCTGGAGGACTGGGGGATGACCCCCGCCGAGGCGGCGGCGCTCGCCCATGTCTCCACGCTGGGCGGCCCTGTGACGCTGGAACAGGGGACCGAGGCCGAGACCCGCCTCGAAGCCCTCGCAGCCCTCGGCCACGAGATCCGCATGGGCGACCTGAACTCCGGCCTGCACATCGTCCGCATCGCCCCCGGCGCGCTCGTCGGCGCCGCCGATCCCCGCCGCGAAGGCGTGGCGGCGGGCCAGTGAGCGCGCTATCTGCCGCGCATCCCTTCAGGAGCCATTCCGCATGACCGACCCGCTGCGCGACGACTGGACCGGCCCGCACGGCCTGCCCGACTTCTCCGCCCTCGCGCCCGAGCAATTCGAGCCCGTCTTCGCCGAGGCGCTGGCCGCAGCGCGCGTCGAGATCGCCGCCATCGCGTCCGACCCCGCCGCGCCCGACTTCGCCAACACTGTCGAAGCGCTGGAGCGTTCCGGGCGCGCGCTCGACCGCGTCTGCGCCATCTTCTTCACGCTGGCCGGCGCCCACACCTCGCCCGAGATCGAGGCGATCCAGACCCGCATCGCCCCCGAACTCGCCCGCTTCACCTCCGAGACCCTGATGAACGCGGCGCTGTTCGCCCGGGTGGACGCGCTCTGGACCGCCCGCGACGCCCTCCCCCTGAACCCCGAGCAGGCCCGCGTGCTGGAGCTCACCCGCCGCCGCTTCGTGCGCGCCGGCGCGCAGCTCGACGCGGCGGGCCGCGCGCGCATGGCCGAGATCATGCAGCGCCTCGCCGCCCTCGGCGTGAAGTTCGGCCAGAATGTGCTCGCCGACGAGCGCGACTGGGCGCTGCCGCTCGCCGAGGCCGACCTCGCGGGCCTGCCCGACTTCCTGCGCGACGCCGCCGCCTCCGCCGCCCGCGCGCGCGGGCTCGACGGCTGGTGCGTCACCCTCTCGCGCTCGCTGATCGAACCATTCCTGCAATTCTCCGAGCGGCGCGACCTGCGCGAGCAGGCGTGGCGCGCCTGGGTCTCGCGTGGCGAGCAGGGCGAGACCGACAACCGCGCCATCGTCGCCGAGACGCTGACGCTGCGCCGCGAGCGCGCGCAGCTGCTCGGCTATCCCGACTACCCCGCCTTCAAGCTCGAGCCCGAGATGGCCAAAACCCCGCAGGCCGCGCGCGAGCTTCTGATGCGCGTCTGGGCGCCCGCCCGCGCCCGCGCCGCCGAGGAGGCCGACAAGCTGCGCGCGCTCATCGCCGCCGACGGCGCCAACCACCCGCTCGAACCCTGGGACTGGCGCTTCTACGCCGAGAAGCTGCGCGCCGCCGACTACGACCTCAGCGACGCCGAACTCAAACCCTATCTCACCCTCGACGGCATGATCGCCGCCGCCTTCGACGCCGCCTCCCGCCTGTTCGGCCTGTCCTTCCGCGAGATCGAGGGCGCGACCCTCTGGCACGAAGACGTGCGCTCCTGGGAAGTCCTGCGCGGCGGCGGGCATCTCGGGGTGTTCGTCGGCGACTATTTCAACCGCGCCTCAAAGCGCTCCGGCGCATGGTGCTCGTCGCTTCAGGGCCAGCGCCGCCTCGACGGGCCCGTCGCGCCCATCGCCGTCAACGTGATGAACTTCGCCAAGGCCTCCGACGGCCCGACGCTGCTCACCTTCGACGACGCCGAGACCCTGTTCCACGAATTCGGCCACGCCCTGCACGTCCTGCTGTCGGACGTGACATACCCCTCGATCTCCGGCACATCGGTCGCGCGCGATTTCGTCGAGTTGCCCTCCCAGCTCTACGAACACTGGCTCTCCACGCCGGAAATCCTCGGCGCGCACGCCCGCCATGTCCGCACCGGCGCGCCGATGCCGCAGGACCTGATCGACCGGCTGCGCGCCGCGCGCGGCTTCAATCAGGGCTTCTCCACCGTGGAATTCGTCGCCTCCGCGCTGGTCGATCTCGATCTGCACGAGGCCGACGACCCCTCCGACCCGCTGGCGCTGGAGGCGCAGACGCTCGCCCGCATCGGCATGCCGCCCGAGATCGCGATGCGCCACCGCACCGCGCATTTCCAGCATGTGTTCTCCGGCGAAGGCTACGCCTCGGGCTATTACAGCTACATGTGGTCGGAAGTGATGGACGCCGACGCCTTCGCCGCATTCGAGGAAGCCGGCGACCCGTTCGACCCCGCCACCGCCGAACGCCTGCGCGCCGAGATCCTCTCGGTCGGCGGCTCTCGCGACGCCGACGCCGCGTGGACCGCCTTCCGCGGCCGCGCCCCGGACCCGCAGGCCATGCTCGTGCGACGCGGGCTGGCCGCCGCGTGATCTCATGGCGCGACGAGGGCGCGATCCTCGCCGCGCGCCGGCATGGCGAGGCCGACGCCATCGTCGACGTCTTCACCGCCGACCATGGCCGCTGCGCCGCGGTGGTGAAGGGCGGCGCGGGGCGGCGCCTGAGCCCGGTCCTGCAACCCGGCGAGCAGGTCGCGCTCGACTGGCGGGCGCGCCTCGAGACGCATCTCGGAAGCGCTCGGGTCGAGCCGCTCCGCGCCCGCGCGGGCGCGATCATGGCCGACCGCCGGGCGCTCGCCGCGCTCGCCTCGGCCTCGGCGCTGCTTTGCGCCTTCCTGCCGGAGGCGGAGCCGCATCCGACGCTTTATGCGCGCAGCCTCGCCCTGTTCGACGCGCTGGCCGAAGGCCTCGACTGGCCGCCGCTCTACGCCCGCTGGGAGCTTTCGCTTCTGGAGGAGACGGGCTTCGGCCTCGATCTGACTTCCTGCGCCGCCACCGGCGCCCGCGACGATCTCGTCTGGGTGTCGCCGCGCAGCGGCCAGGCGGTCAGCGGCAGCGCGGGCGCGCCTTACGCTGACCGGCTGCTGCGCCTTCCCGCCTTCCTGCGCGACCCCTCCGCCGAGGCGGGCGCGCCCCGGATCGCCGAGGCGCTCCGCCTCACGGGCTGGTTTCTCCACCACCGCGCCGCACCCGCCTTCGGGCGAGACGCGCTGCCGGCGGCGCGCGCCCGTCTCGCGGACCTGCTCTCGCCCTGAGGCCGCCATCCGCGATTTGAACCTTCCGCGCCGACCCTCTAGAAGCGTCGGCGCCTCTTGCGGAGACCAGTATGAACGCCGCCCGGATCATCGACGCGCTCGGCCTGTCGCCCCATCCCGAGGGCGGCTGGTATCGCGAGACCTGGCGCGCCCCCGCCGAGGCCGGGGCGCGCTGCGCCGGCACGGCGATCTACTACCTGTTGCAGGCCGGCGAGCACAGCGCATGGCACCGGGTGGACGCGACCGAGATCTGGCATTTCCACGCCGGCGCGCCGCTGTCGCTGACCCTTTCGCCGAACGGCCACGACGCCGAGGCGCATCTTCTGGGGGCCGAGATCGCAGCGGGGCAGCGTCCGCAGATCGTGGTGCCGCCGATGTGCTGGCAATGCGCGACCTCGATGGGGGCGTGGACGCTCGTCGGATGCACGGTGACGCCGGGCTTCGAGTTCTCGGGCTTCGAGATGGCGCCGCCGGACTGGCGGCCCGTCCCGCGCCCGGCTGGCGCGCGGTGAGCGCGATGGACGACCGCCTCTACCTGATCTCGCCGCCCGCGCCGGGCCCGGACTGGCCGGACCTGCTGGCGGCCGCGCTCGACGCGGGCGGCGTCGCCTGCGTGCGCCTCGACATCGCCGGCGCCGAGGAAGACATCCGCCGCGCCGCCGACGCCGCCCGGCCCGTCTGCGCCGCGCGCGACGTCGCGCTCGTCATCGCCGAGCATCCCCTGCTGGTCGCGCCGCACGGGCTCGACGGCGTTCATCTGACGCAAGGCGGCGCGGCGGCGGTCAGGGCGGCGCGGGCGGCGCTGGGGGCGGAGCGGATCGTCGGGGCCTTCGCGGGGGCGTCCAAGCACAAGGGCATGCTGACGGCGGAGGCGGGGGCCGACTACGTCGCCTTCGGGCCGATAGACCCCGGCGCGCTCGGGACGGGCGCCCCCGTCGAGGACGACCTTTTCGAATGGTGGGACGAGGCGGTCGAGACCCCCTCGGTCGCCGAGGGCGGGCTCACGCCGGCGCGCGCTGCGACGCTTGCGCGCGTCGCCGATTTTCTCGCGCCGCGCATGAGCGTCTGGCGCTGGCCGGACGGGCCGGCGGGGGCCGTCCGCGCCTATCGCGCCGCGTTGGCGACGTCGGGCGATTGAACCCGACCCCCGCGCCGCGCCGCGTTACTGCGAGGTCCAGCCGCCGTCGATCGGCAGAGAGACGCCGGTGACGTTATGGGCGGCGCGGCTGCACAGATAGAGGGCGGCGGCGCCGATGTCGGACGGCTCGGCGGTGCGCAGAGAGGGTTGCTTCTCCGCCAGCAGGCTGCGGACGGCGGCGTCGCGGTCGCCGCCATGCTGCTCCGCGCGGGCGGCGATCTGCGGCTCGATCAGCGGCGTCTCGACCCAGCCGGGGCAGATCGCGTTCACCGTCACGCCGCCAGATTCGCGGGTTCCCGCGTCGGCGTATTCGAGGGCTGCGACCTTTGTCAGCCCGACCAGCCCGAATTTCGAGGCCACATATGGCGCCTTGGCCTGCGAGGCGACGATGCCGTGCACCGAGGCGATGTTGATCACGCGCCCGAAACCGCGCGCCTTCATCCCCGGCAGCACCAGCCGCATCGCGTGGAAGCAGGCCGAGAGGTTCAGGCCGATCACCGCGTCCCACACCGCGCGGTCGGCCTCGGCGATGGTCACGGTCTTCTGCATGCCCGCATTGTTGACGAGAATGTCCACCGGGCCCCAGTCGGCGACGGCGGCCACCAGCGCCTCCACCTTGTCCGGATCGCGCAGGTCGCCGTCGAAGAAGCGCGCCTCGGCGCCCGTCGCGCCGATCTGCGCCAGCGCGGCGTCGATTTCCTCCTGCTTCGGCAGGCCGTGCAGCGCAATGCGCGCGCCCTCCTCGGCCAGCGATGTCGCGATGGCCAGCCCGATCCCGGAGGTCGAGCCGGTGACTAGGGCCGTGCGGCCCTTCAGCATGTCGCCCATGAAATCCGTCTCCCCGATGCGCCGCAGCGCGACTCCCGCGCGGACCTTACCCGGGGGCGGCCCCGGGAGCGACGCCGGCGACGCAGCCTGCGGCGAACAGCCCCGCCAGCGCTTCGGCGAGGTCGAGCGGCCCGGCGCGCGCGCCCGCCTCGGCGGCCTCGCCGAGCGCGCGGCCCTCGGCGACGGCGCGCAGGAAGGCGGCGGGTCCGGGTTCGGGGGCGGAGACCTCCACCGCGTCGGCGGGTCGGACGACGAGCGCCGTCTGGCCTTGCGCGAGGTCGA
>NZ_DAIQNN010000052.1:0-23312 GCF_036788415.1 Rubrimonas sp.
ATCGCCCCCCGTCGCGCGACGTCGGCGAAGAGGCGCTCATGCGTCGGGTCGACCTCGCCCGATCCGGCCTTCGGCGCCGCGCCGCCCGGCTCGACGTCGGGCGACGGCGCCGCCCTTGTCTGAGTGGGGATCGGTCGGAGCCTCGGAGACTCCGGGGGTCGTGGAGCGACGACGCCCATCGGGCTCGTCCCGTGCGCTGTCGGCCTCGCTTCGAAAAGCCCCGCACTTCGCGTGCCGGGTGTGCGGCGTCTGAAGCCGATTGACGTCGCCAAGCGCCTCGGCCATCAAGATCGCACGATCGGTTCCGCTCCTTCCCGGGACGGAGGAAAGAGGGAATGCGGTGGGGCGTCATCCGGCGCCGAAACCGCGGCTGCCCCCGCAACTGTGAGCGGCGAGCCCGGCCTAAGACGCCACTGAAGCAATTCGGGAAGGCGGGCCTAAGGCGACGATCCGCGAGCCAGGAGACCTGCCGGTCGTAGCAGACCTCATCATGCCCGCCGGTGGGGCGGCAAGGAGCGAACTAATGCATATGGAACCAGGCGTCGTAGACGGCGCAAAGATGTTTCTGTCTTACGGGACGGCGGCTGCGGCGGCCGGCGTTACACTGAAGCTGGCCGCCGAGGATTTGAAGTCGCACAGCGCGACGTCCTTCGCCGCGCGTTGCGCGCTCGCGACGGCGGGCGTCTTCGTCTGCTTCGAGGTTCTCCCGCATTTTCCTGTCGGGGTCAGCGAAGTGCACCTGATTCTCGGCACGACGCTGCTGCTGATCCTCGGCGCTGCTCCCTGCGCGATCGGACTGGCCGCCGGCCTTGCGATCCAGAGCCTGTTCTTCGCGCCGTCCGATCTGCCGATGTACACGGTCAATGTGACCACGCTGCTCTTCCCGCTGTTTCTGGTCAACGTGTTGGCGCATCGGATCATTCCCGCACAGACGCCCTATGTCGACTTGCGATATGCCGACGTCCTGAAGTTGTCGCTGGCCTTTCAGGGCGGGATCGTCGCGTGGGTCGCGTTCTGGGCGATCTACGGTCAGGGAATCGGCGTCATCGGCGATGTGGCCAGTTTCGGCGCGGCCTACATGCTGGTGGTGATCGTCGAGCCTCTCGCCGATCTCGCAGCGCTCGCAGGAGCGAAGACCCTGCGTCGATACAGCGCCTCCGGATTGTTCGTGAACCGGCTGCACAACCCGGCTTGATCCCTTGAACTCGGCGTTCGACCGCGGGTCGCACGTCTCTTGCCAAGGTGGCGGCCGATAGGCGATCGGCCGCCAGCACCTCTGGATACAGGCACGTCTCAGGTGTAACGCAACAAGTACGTGTCCATCATCCACCCATGCCTCTCTCGCGCCTGCGCCCTCGCGGCGGCGATGCGTGGGCCCGCAGTCGCGAGCGGACCCGAGTCCAGCATCTGTTCGGGCATGCCGAGAAAGCCGCCCCACCAGATTTGAAGACCCTCGGGCGGTAACGAGAGGAAACTGCATTCGCCGTCCAGCATGACCGCCACGGTCTCGGCTCCGGGAGGCCAGCCGCCGGCGCGGAGCCTTCGCCCGGTCGTGACCGTCACCGCCCCGTTGATCGTGTTGATCGGAATGGCATGGGCGGCGGTCAGCGCCTGCAAGGCCGTTATCCCCGGCACGACATGCAGCCGAGGCGCCGGATGCAGCCGGGTCGCGATACGGAGACTGGAGTCATAGAGCCCCGGATCACCCCACACGAGAAGGGCCACCGGGCCGACAGGCCGCGCCCGCGCGATCGCCGTCGCCCAGATGCGGGCGATCTCGCCATGCCACGCCACCACTCGCTCCGCATAGGGCAGGCTCTCGTCGCGCAGCGGCATGTCGAACTCGGCGATCGGCGCCGTGACGCCGCACTCGCGCAGGATCATGTGCCGCAGATCGGCAAGGTCGGTCTTGTCGGGACCCTTGCGGGGCACGAGCACGAGCGCCGCCGCGCCGAGCGCCCGTCGCGCCTCCATCGTCACATGGTCCGGGTTCCCTGTGCCGATGCCGATCAGCCAGAGGTCGATCATGCGCTGACCTCCTCGCCGTCAGCCAGCGGACCGTAGAAAATCAGCGCCGGCTTGTCGCCTGAGCCTGCCGCCAGATGCTCTGCGAGGTGGGCGACCGACATCCGGATCGTCGATGCGTCGGGAGTGCTGATCGCCTCGGCGAGCATCGCAGGCGTGTCGGGCGGCAGGCCGCGGGCGATCAGCGCAGCCGCCAGATCGGGAAAGGTCCGCTTGCCCATGAACACCACGGTGCACGCCGCGGCATCGGCCAGCGCGTCGAGGTCCAGATCGGACGGCAAGCGTCCTTCCGCATCGTGGCCGGTGACGAACTGCACCCGGCGCGCCGTCAGCCGACGGGTCAGGGGAATGCCCGCCGCGGCGGCGGCTGCAAGCGGCGACGCGACGCCCGGAACGATTTCGTAGGGGATCCCGGCCGCGCGCAGGGCGAGGATCTCTTCCTCAAGCCGGCCGAAGAGACCGCCATCGCCGGATTTCAGTCGCACGATGCGGCCCCCGCCCTGCGCGTACTCCACGAGAAGGCGGCTGACATGCTGCTGTCTCGGCGAAGGCCGGCCCGCGCGCTTGCCCACGCCCACGAGATCAGCGCCGGGGCGGGCGTGGGACAGGATCGGCCCGGCGGAGAGATCGTCGTAGAGGATCGCGTCCGCATGCTTGAGGCGATCCGCAGCCTTGAGCGTCAACAACTCCGGGTCGCCGGGTCCCGCGCCGACGAAGCTGACGAAACCGGTCATGCCGACTCCGCGGCGATGAGGTGAAAGAACGTGCCGGTCACCTGTCCGCGCCGCGACCCGGTCTCGGCCACGGGTTCGCCGTCGGCGTCGGCGACGGCGGCGAGCGGCGCGTCGGGCTGCGCGAGGATCGTCGAGTAATGGAACTCGTGCCCGCGCAGGGCCGCCCCCGCCTTCTGTCCCGGCATCGGGGCTGCGAGGACGGCGCGCCTGTAGCCGAGGTGGAAGCGACGCGTCTCATAGGACGTGACCAGACCGAGCAGGCCGGCCATTTCGTGACGTACGCCGTCCTTGTCGATCAGGGCGACCCCCAGCGCCATATAGCCGCCGCACTCGCCATGGATGGGCCGTGTTTCGGCATGGGCGCGCAACCCGGCCCGGAACCGCATTGCCGCCGCGAGCGTCCCGGCGTGAAGCTCCGGATAGCCGCCGGGTAGCCAGACGAGGTCGGCGCTCGGGTCGGGCGCCTCGTCGGCGAGCGGCGAGAACGGTAGGATCTCGGCGCCCGCCGCGCGCCAGCCCTCGAGGAGATGCGGGTAGGTGAAGGAAAAGGCCGCGTCTTGCGCTAGCGCGATTCGCTGCGCGGGCGGACGCGGCAGCGTCCCATGCGCCGCCCCCTTCGCCATGCCGCGAGCGGCGTCGCGGATCGCGGCCAGGTCGACATGGGCGCGGAGGAACCGGGCATAGCCCGCGATCGCCGCGTCCAGTTCGGGATGCTCAACTGCCTGCACCAGGCCCAGATGCCGTTCCGGCAGGGTCAGGTCACCGCGTCGGGGCAAAGCGCCGAGCACGGCGATCCCGCACCGGTCCATGCCCTGCCGGATCAGCCGTTCGTGCCGAGGCGAGGCGACGCGGTTCAGGATCACGCCGGCGAAGGGCGTCTCCGCGTCGTAGCGGGCGAACCCCAGCGCGGTCGCCGCAGCCGATTGGGCCTGCCCGCCGACGTCGAGCACCAGGATCACCGGCCAGCCCATCGCTCTGGCCGTCTCGGCGCTGGCCCCGAACCCCGCCATGCCGCGCGTGGCGACGCCGTCATAGAGCCCCATCGACCCTTCTGCGACGCAGATGTCGACTCCTCGCGCCTGCAGCGCGATGGCGGAGAACAAACTCGGGTCCATCGCCCAGGTGTCGAGGTTGAACGACGCACGCCCCGCGGCGGCGCGATGAAAGGCCGGGTCGATGTAGTCCGGCCCCGACTTGAACGGCTGCACCGCCAGCCCGTCCTCGGCTAGCGCGCGGAGGAGCCCGAGCATGACAGTGGTCTTGCCGCTGCCGGAGGCCGGGGCGGATATCAGAACGCCGGGGGGGACGCCCGCAGGATCAGTCATCGCCGGGTTCCCACTCCGCCCAAGGGCTGTCGGCCGATTGCGGTCGGTACCTGCGATCGTAATCGGCGGCGTACAGGCGGCTTTCGACGAAATCCGAAGCCCCGAGGACAGGGCCCACGAGCACCAGCGCCGTGCGCTCGATCCCCTCGGGCATGGCGGAACGCAGCGATCCCAGCGTCGCCCGGACGATCCGTTGGTCAGGCCAGCTCGCCCGCCAGACCACGGCGGCAGGGCATTCGGGGCCGTAGTGCGGGATCAGGTCGGCGACGGCCCGGTCGAGATTCTGGACCGAGAGGTGCAGCGCCAGCGTCGCGCCGGTGGCTCCGAAGGCGGCGAGGGTCTCGCTCTCGGGCATCGACGAGGCGCGCCCTGGCGTCCGGGTCAGCACGACGGATTGCGCGACCCCTGGCAGCGTCAACTCGACGCCGAGCGCCGCGGCCGCCGCGGCGAAGGACGGCACGCCCGGCGTCACGGTGTACGCGACTCCCATGGCCTCGAGCCGCCGAATCTGCTCGCCCATCGCCGACCACACCGACAGGTCGCCAGAATGAAGCCTCGCCACATCCTGCCCCTGCGACCGGGCGAGGGCAATCTCGGCCATGATGGCGTCGAGGTCGAGGGGCGCCGTGTTGACGATTCGCGCGCCCGGCGGGCAATGCGCCAGCACGGACTCGGGCACCAGCGACCCGGCATAGAGACAAACCGGAGAGGCCGCGATCAGGTCGCGCCCGCGCAGCGTCAGGAGATCGGGCGCGCCGGGTCCGGCGCCAATGAAATGCACCTTCATGGATCGGCCCGTTCCGCCAGCGCGCAGGTCGCGAGGCCGTCGGCGGAAATCACGCGCGCCGAGAGCAATCGTGCGCCGGGTCCCGCCCCGGCCAGCGCCGCCGCCTCGGCGACGCTGCCGACGCCGCGGGCCGACAACGAGGCCGCTGAAAGGGTCACAGTCGACTGACGTCCGAGGTCCTTCTCGGACACGGCGACGACGGGAAGGCCGAGCGCATCCGCAAAGCGCAGGAACGGCGAGCTCGCCGCCTTGTCGGCGGCCGAGGCGACGGCGCGAACCCTCGCGGGACCGCCGGCCCGACCGAGCGCATCGGCGAGGCTTTCGGCGGTGGCCGACCGGCGGAACCCGAAACCCGCCACGATCACAGCGTCACCCGCCACTGCACCACCGGATAGGCTGCTTTCCAGCCTCGCCGCGAGCCCAGAGGCGCAGCCTCGGCCAGCTCGATCCGCAGGAGCTCGCCCCCCAGCCGAGCCGACTGCTCGGCCAGAAGCGCCTCGGAGTCGAGCGTGACCGCGTGAGCGACCAGCCGCGTCCCGCTCGCGACGCGCTTTCGCAGTTCGACGAGGAGCGTCTCGTTCATGCCGCCGCCCAGAAAGACAGCCTGCGGCGCGGGCAAGCCGTCCAACGCCCCCGGCGCCTCTCCCTCGACGACCCGGAGCCGGTCGACGCCCAACCGCTCGGCGTTTGCCCGTATGCGGTCGGCGCGATCGGGCCGCGCCTCGATGCAGGCCGCCTCTGCTTCGGGATGGGAGAGCAACCATTCGATGGCGATCGACCCGGACCCGCCGCCGATGTCCCATAGAAACTCGCCGGGGCGCGGCGCCAACGCCGATAGCGCGAGCGCCCGCACCGGGCGCTTGCTGATCTGACCGTCGTTCTCGAAGAACCCGTCGTCGACGCCGCTGGCGCGCGGGACCGCGGCGCCGTCACCGGCGACTGTCAGCGCCGCCGCGACCGGATGCGCGAAGGCTGTCGGCGGCAGAGCGTCCGCGCGCGCCGCGGTGATCCGCTCGGCCGGCCCGCCGAGCGCCTCGAGGACGGTGAGAAGGCTCTCCCCGAATCCCTGAGCCGCCAGATATCCTCCGAGGCCCGCCACGGCCGCACCGTCGCGCAGCAGCACGATCGCGCGCAGGCCCGGCGTGAGATGCGGCCTGAGTCGCGAAATCGGCGCGGCGTGCAGCCCAAGGCAAAGCGTGCGCTCCAGCGGCCAGCCCAGCCGAGCCGCCGCGAGCGAGAAGGTCGAGGGGGCGGGCAGCGCCCGCCACTCCGACGGGTCGAGGACGCGCGCGATCGCCGCGCCCGCGCCGAACAAGAACGGATCGCCCGAGGCAAGGACGACCGTTCGTCGCCCGCGAAGCCCGAGCAGGATCGCAAGGCCATCGGCGAAGGGCGCGGGCCATGCGATCCGTTCCGCGCGGGCGTCATGGAGAAGGCCCAGATGCCGCGGCGGTCCCATGATCACGTCGGCCCCATCGAGCGCGCGACGGCTTGCGGGCGACAGACCATCCGGGCCATCCTCGCCCAGCCCGACGATGGTGAGCCACGGACCGTCAGACATGCGCCCGACTCTTCTGGTCCTCGGCGGAACCATGGAGGCGACAGCCCTCGCGCGCGCTGCAGCCGAGCGCGGAATGAGCGGCGTCGTGTCCTTCGCGGGCCGGGTCGCGCGTCCCTTGCGCCAGCCCCTGCCGCAGCGCGTGGGCGGCTTCGGCGGGGTGGAAGGGCTGGAAGCCTATCTGAAGACCGAGCGCATCACCCATGTGATCGACGCGACCCATCCCTTCGCCGCGCAGATGAGCCGGAACGCCGCGCTCGCCTGCGCCGCGACGGGCGTGCCGCTGATCGCTCTGACCCGTCCGCCATGGACCCCGGCCCCTGGCGACCGCTGGACCTGCGTTGCGGACATCGCGGGAGCCGTCTCGGCGCTCGACCGGCCGCGCCTGCACGTCATGCTGGCCGTGGGCCGCATGCATCTGGCCGCCTTCGCTCCGAACCCGCAGCATCGCTACCTGTTGCGCCTCGTCGATCCGCCCGTTGGCCCCCTGCCGTTTCCCGAGGCCGAGGTGATCGTGGATCGCGGTCCGTTCGATGCAGCCGCCGACCGCGCGCTGATGGCGCGGTGCGGAACCGAGCTCGTCGTGTCGAAGAACTCGGGTGGCGCGGGCGCCTACGCCAAGATCGCCGCCGCCCGCGCCCTCGGCGTGCCCGTCGTGATGATCGACCGGCCCGAGCCGCCCGCGCGCCGCGAGGCGCATGAGGTGAGCGAGGTCCTCGACTGGATCTCTCATGCCGGCGCCGCCCTCGGCGTGTAGACGAACGGCGCGCCCTCGCGCGCGATGACCCGCGTGGCGGAGGACCCGACCAGCACGACTGTCCGCATGTCGGCCATCTCGGCCGCGGCGTCCGCGAGCGCCACGACCCGGACTGCTTCCTCGGGCGTGGAGACGGCGCGGGCGAAAACGAGGACGCGCCCCGGTTCGCAAGCCTCGCGCAACAGCGCGAGGGCGCGGCTCATGCCCTCCGGGCGCGCCGCGGAGCGCGGGTTGTAGATCGCGATCGCGAAGTCGGCCTCCACCGCGAGACGCAGCCTGCGTTCGACGGTCGACCAGGGCTTCAGGTTGTCGCTGAGGTTGATCGCGCAGAAATCGTGCCCGAGCGGCGCGCCCGCGAGCGCCGCCGCCGCCAGCATCGCCGTCACGCCGGGCAACACCCGGACATCGAGCCCGCGCCAGGCCATCGGGCCGGTCTCGACCGCCTCGAATACGGCGGCCGCCATCGCGAACACGCCGGGGTCGCCCGAGCTGACGATCGCCACCCGACGCCCCTCCATCGCCATCTCCAGGGCATGACGGGCGCGTGCGAGCTCGTCGCGGTTGTCGGACTCATGGCGCGTGAGACCCGGGCGCGCCGCGACGCGGCGGACATAGGGGAGGTAGCCGACAAGGTCGGTGGCCTCGGCCAGCGCCGTCACGACCTCGGGCGTCACCAGGGCGTCGGCGCCCGGGCCGAGACCCGCAATGACGAGCCAGCCGGTCATGGGCGCCGCCCCTGACCATGAACGATGACGATCGAGAAATAGGGAACAGCCCGGTCCGCCGCCTGCGCGAGCGGCGAGACTCTTTCATCGGTCATGCTGGCGCACTCCACCAGCCATGCGCGGTCGAGCTTGCCCGCCGCCTGCAAAGCGGCGCGCACTTTCGGCAGGTTGCGACCGATCTTCATCACGACCAGCGCATCGGCCGCACCCATGTGCCGGGCCAGCGCGTCCTCGGTCATGGTGCCGGTGAGCACGGTGAGCACGTCGTCGCCCCAGGTCACCGGCATGCCGGTCGCTGTCCAAGCCGCCGACATGCCGGTGATCGCGGGGACGATCGAGACGGGAACGCGCTCCCTGAGCCGCATGTAAAGATGCATGAAGGAGCCGTAGAAAAACGGGTCTCCCTCGCAGAGCACGACCACGTCTGAGCCCGACTTCGCCAACTCGATGAGATGCGTCGACGTTTCGGCGTAAAAATCCGCGAGGCGCGCCGCATAGGCGGGATCTTCCAGCGGGATTTCTGTTGTTACAGGGTAATCCATAGGGATCTCGCGCACGTCCGCGCGCAAGAGCCCGTTGACCGTGGAGCGCGCCCGTCCCGCTCGGCCTGCTTTGCGGAAATAGGCCAGATGAGCGGCCCCTCGGACCAGTCGATCGGCGCGCACGCTCATCAGCTCCGGATCGCCGGGACCGAGACCCACGCCGTAGACCGTTCCGGTCTGAGCAGCGGGCCTCATTCTCCGCGGCTCGCGATGGCGTTGACGGCGGCGACCGTGATCGCGCTGCCTCCGAGCCTGCCCTCGACGATCAGACAAGGGGCAGGCGCGGCCTCCCACAGCGCCGCTTTCGATTCCGCGGCGCCGACAAAGCCCACGGGGCAGCCGATAATGGCTGACGGCCGCGGACAGGCCGGATCTTCGAGCATCTCGAGAAGGTGGAAGAGAGCCGTGGGCGCGTTGCCGATCGCGACGACGGCCCCGTTCAGTCGCGGTCGCCAGAGCTCGAGCGCGGCGGCGGATCGCGTGGTGCGAAGTCGCGCGGCGAGATCGGGCGTCCGCGCGTCCTGCAGAGTGCAGATGACGTCGTTGTCGCGCGGCAGACGCTTGCGCGTCACCCCTTCGCTGACCATCCGGGCGTCGCACAGGACGGGAGCGCCAGCCTCGAGCGCCGCGCGCGCGGCGGCGACCAGCCCGGGCGACATGCGCACATGCGCCTCGAGGCCCACCAGCCCGGCCGCATGGATCATCCGCACGACGACCTGTTCCTCGTCGGGCGCGAAGCGGGCGAGATCCGCCTCCGATCGGATCGTTCGGAAGCTCTGCGCATAGATGGCCCCACCATCGGTCTCGTAGGCGTAGGGCATGCATCAACCACCGATCAGAGGCGCGAGATCCTGCGGGGCGATCCCGCGGCGCGCCGGTTCATCCCACGGCGCCCCGTTCTCGACAAGGTCGAAGCGGCCGTCGCGGCCTACCACGGTCAGCGCCGCCGGCCCGGGCAGCGCGCAGCCTTTCGGACAACCCGACACGTGCAGCCGCGCTCCGGGCGGAAGCCGTCGCGCAAGGCTGCGCGCGAGCGCGCGGGTTTCGACGCTCGCCTGCGGACAGCCCGGAGCGCCGGTGCAGGCCAAGACCGACAGGAGCGCGTCTCCCGACGCGGTGATCAGACCGTCCGATGCGACGAGCTCCCTCAGGTCGAACAGCCCCGGCAGAACGACCATGCGCCATGGGGAGACCCTGATGTCGGCGGGCGCCATGGCGGCGAGCCGTCGCAGATCGGCTGCGACGATCTGACCGAATACAGACGCGATGCAGGCCCCGACGGAAGACACGCCCGGAGATGGCGGCGCCAGGGCCGGGTTGGGCACGAGGTCGCCGGCCAGCCGCATCGGCGCCCGCGCGCCCGACGCAAGGTGCCGCGCCATGCGCCCACGTCCGTCCGGCCCGACGCCGCCGGACGAAAGGAACCAGCACGCAAGCTCGAGGGCTAGCGCCGCCGCCTGCGCGGGGTCGTCCGCCGCGCGGCCGGTCGGACAGCTGTCGGCCCGCACGATCAGCGTCTCCCCTGCGGCCTCGATCCGGATGTCACCGCTGACGTCGACCAGCCGCCGCCGCGGCCCGGCGTCGATGACGAAGCCGAATTTCGACGGCAGCGCCGAAAACGCCGTCGACCCCAACCGCGCGGAAAGCAGGTGCGCGAGTTGCGCCTGCGGGTCGCCGGCCCCGACCGGACGGAGCGGGTCAACAACGATGTTGCGCCTGCTCTCGGCCTCCGGGTCAGCGTCGAGCAGGGCCAGCGCCGCGAGACCGTCCAGCAAAGGGGCGTGCGCCGAGGGCGCCACCCCGCGCAGTTGTAGATTCGCACGGTTCGTCAGTTCGACGGAACCATTCCCGTAGCGTTCGGCGAGATCGGCGAGGCCCTGCGCCTGCACTGCGTCCAGCGCTCCCGAGGGTGGGCGCACGCGCACCACGAGACCGTCGCCCGAGGCCATCGGCCGATGGGCGCCGGGGCACCAGCCGCGAATGGCGGGGTCGGTCACGGAAGAGGCTCCATCTCAGCGAGGATCGAGTTTCGGCGCGACCGCCACAGCCCCGCCGCATGCAATTCGGCGAAGCGGGTCCGCATGGCGTCGAGCGCCTCGGGGTTCCTCTCGGCTAGAGAAGCGGCGACGCGAGGGTCGCCCAGCGTCGCGTCCCAGAAGCTGTCGAAGTGGTGCGGTCCGACGACGCCCGCCAGATGGGCGAAGGCGGCCATGTGCTCGAGCGTAGAGGCGATCTCGGCGGCGCCCCGGAACCCGTGCCGCATCATGCCGCCGATCCATGACGGGTTCGCCGCGCGGCCTCGCACCACCCGGGCGACTTCTTCGGTCAGGGTGCGGGCGCGGGGGCGAGCGGGATCAGTGTTGTCGAGGTGATAGAGATGCGCCCGACCGCCCGCGACCGATTGCGCGGCGGCGAACCCCGCTTCGTGGCTGGCGTAATCCTCGGCAAGCAGGATGTCGGTTTCGAGCAAGTCCTGAAGATGCACGAAGGCGTCAGCCTGCGCCACGCGCGCGCGCAGACCCGGCATGTCGCTTTCGGCCTTGTCGCCGTCGAGCGCCCAGGCGGACGCGGCGAGCCACGCCTCCCCGGCGGCGCGGCGCCCCTCCGCGCCGTAGGCGCCGAGCGTCTCCCCCATGCCGAGCCCGAACCGACCGGGCGCCGGGCCGTAGACTCGCGCGCCGTCTCGGCCCACATAGGGATTCCAGTCTGGCGTCTCGTCGCGGCGACCGAGCGCGCGCACGGCGGTCTGGAACAGCGCCGACAGGGTCGGAAAGACATCCCTGAACAGGCCCGACACCCTCAACGTCACATCGATGCGAGGCCGGTCGAGCTCGGCGATCGGCGTAATCTCGATGCCCGATACGCGCTCGGAGCCTTCGTCCCAGACCGGACGGACCCCGAGAAGCGCCAGCGCCATGGCGAAGTCCTCGCCGGCGGTTCGCATGGTCGCCGACCCCCAGAGATCGACGACCACGCTCTTCGGCCAGTCGCCGTGGTCCTGCAGGTGGCGGCGAACCAGTTCGTCGGCCAGCAGGCGGCCCTGCTTGTAGGCCGCGCGCGTCGGCACGCTGCGTGGGTCCGTCGTGAAGAGGTTGCGGCCGGTGGGCAGCACGTCCGTCCGGTCCCGGTAGGGCGACCCCGACGGGCCCGCCTCGATCCGCCGGCCCGCTAGCGCCCGGACCAGGGCGCGCCGCTCGGCGGCCGCCGAGGCGGCTGCATCGAACGGCGCGCCGCACCGCGGCGCCCGGCCCCAGACGTGAAGCCCCTCGCCGAACTGGGTTTCCTTGACGTCGCAGACGAAGCGATCGATCCGCGTGATCGTCTCGGACGGACAGGCGTCGGCCGCGAGGCCGAGGTCCTGCGCCACCCCCAACGCCTCAGCCTCGTCGCGGATATCCCCGATCAACCGGTCGCGCCGTTTCGGGTCGAGCCCGTCCGCATTGGAGAACTCGTCGAGCAAGGCCTCGAGCCGGGCGAGGCGGTGCGGCGTTCCCGAGGGACGCAGCGGCGGCGGAATGTGACCCAGCGTCACCGCGCCGATCCGGCGCTTGGCCTGCGCCGCTTCGCCGGGGTCGTTGACGATGAAGGGATAGATCACTGGCAGATCGCCGATCAGCGCCTCGGGCCAGCATGTCGCCGACAGGGCGACCGATTTACCCGGCAGCCATTCGAGCGTGCCGTGGGCGCCGACGTGCACGAGAGCGTCCACCTCGCCTCGGAGCCAGATATAGAACGCGACATAGGCGTGGCGCGGGACCCTGGAGAGATCGTGGTATTCGGCGTCCCGCGTCGGCGCTGCGCCGCGTTCGGGCTGCAACGCCACGAGCGCCATTCCGCGGCGGATTGCTGCGAAGCCGAAGCCGTCGGGCCCGGCGTCGGGATCGCTCTCGGGTTCGCCCCAGGCCCGATGAAGATCGTCGCGCAGGGCCACGGGCAGACTGGCCAGCGCCGCCCGGTAGGCCGCCATAGGCCAGTGGATCCGGACCGTCGCCAACGCCTGCGCCAGCGGCGCGGCTTCGGCGACCGCATAGCCCGCGTCCCGCATATCGTCGAGGATCGCCTCCGCCGAGGCTATCGCGTCGAGCCCCACGGCATGGGCCATGTTCCAGGCCCGACCGGGATAGGTCGAGAGCACGAGCGCCACGCGGCGGTCCGCGGGGCCGGCCGCGGCGAGCCGACGCCACCCCGCCACCCGATCGGCAATGGCCTCGATGCGGTCCGGCGCGGGGACATGCGCAACGCGCGCGAATTGCAGGTCCGCGTCGCGAGCGGCAGCCTGCTTGAACGACGCGACGCCGGCGAAGATGCGCCCGTCGACCTCGGGCAGGACGACATGCATGGCGAGGTCGGCAGGCGACAAGCCACGTGACGAGCCAGCCCAGGCCGTATGCGTCGACGTGGCCAGCGCCACCTGAAAAACCGGCGCCTCGGCGGCGTCGAGCGGCGATCCCGCCGCGTCGCCTCGCCCGGAGAAGGAAGTCGCGTTGACGATCGCGGCCGGCGCGAGGTGTGCGATCTGGCGCGCAAGCCATTCGCGCGCGCCCGGCGCCTTGAGCGACGGCGCGAACAGCCCCAGGACGCGAAGCCCCCGTTCGCGCAGTGCGACGAACAGCGCCTCGATCGGCGCCGTGTCGGCCGCGACGAGGTAAGAGCGATAGAAGACGACGAGGACGAGACGCGCGGCGTCCACCTGCAACGCGGCAGGCGCCGGACAGGCTGGTCCGTCCTCCGGCGTCCACGCGCCGACCTCGGGAAGGGCCTTGGAGCCGGTGACCGGGCCGACATAGAGGCCGGCCGCCAACGCGAGCTGCGCCAGCGCCGCCTGGGCCGCCACCGCGCCGCCGGTGTCGCAGAGATGCGCCAGACGGCGCAGAGTGGAGATCGGGACGGTCGATACGGCGTCGAGGCGGGGATCGGGCCGCCCGTCGGCGGGCAAGACGGCCAGAGCCATCCCCCGCGCCCGCGCCAGCGTCTCGACCTGCTGAAGGCCGTACGGCCAGTAGGGCACGCCGCCGATGAGCCGGATCAGAACGCCCTTCGCGCCGTTCAGGGTCTGCTCGACATAGGTGTCCACCGAGAGCGGGTGCTTGAGCGCCGCCAGATTGGCGAGCCTCAGCGTGGGAAGCCGGCCCTGCCGACCGCCGCCCCGACGCCAGCCCTCCGCGAAAGCGCCGAGATCGCTGTCGGACAGCGACAGAACCACCAGATCGGCGGGGCTCTGAGCCAGGTCGACCGGCGTCCCGTCGTCGTCGAGCCCGTGGCTTTCGCGGAAGATGACGTGCATGCCGTGTGGTCTTTCTTTCGGCTTATTCAGCCGCGGCGGCAGGTTGGAACAGGATGCCCTGGATCGCGTCCGCGTCGATGTCGCCATGCTCGGCGATGACGACGAGGCGGCCATGCCGAGGCGCGCCGTCCTGCCACGGCCGATCATACTGGTGGCGCACCCGCGCGCCGACCGCCTGCACCAGAAGCCGCATTGGCTTGCCTTTAACGGCTGCGTACCCCTTGACCCGCAGAATATTGCGGCGCCGGGCCAGGTCGACGATCCGCGCTACGAGGTCCGCAGGGTCGCCCACCTCGGGAATGTCGATCACGACGCTGTCGAAATCGCCATGCTCGTGATCGTCTGCACCGTCGTGGTGCGAGGGGCGCGCGGCGATGTCGTCCTCGGCCGCCGCGCCGAGGCCGAGGATCACTCGCGGGTCCACCGCGCCCTCGGCTACTTCGATGATCGGCAGGGGACGCGGGGCTTCGGCGAGGATCAAGGCCCGCGCCGCCGCGACGCCTTCCGGCCCGGCGAGATCGGGCTTGGTCAGGAGCACGAGGTCGGCGCAGGCGATCTGATCCTCGAACACCTCCGAGAGCGGCGTCTCGTGGTCGATGCTGGCGTCGGCTTGACGCTGGGCGTCCACCGCCGCGACGCTCGGCGCGAAACGTCCCGCCGCCACCGCCTCGGAATCCGCCAGCGCGATCACGCCGTCGACCGTGATCTTCGAGCGGATGTCCGGCCAGTCGAACGCCTTCAGCAGCGGCTTGGGCAGGGCGAGCCCGGAGGTTTCGATCAGGATGTGGTCGGGGCGCGGGTCGAGCGCCATCAGCGCCTCGATCGTCGGAATGAACTCGTCGGCGACGGTGCAGCAGATGCAGCCATTGGACAGCTCGACGATGTTCTCCGCCGGGCATTCGGGGATCGCGCAGCCCTTGAGGATCTCGCCGTCCACCCCGACGTCGCCGAACTCGTTGACGACGATGGCGAGGCGACGTCCGCCGGCGTTCTTGATCAGATGCGAAATCAGGGTGGTCTTCCCCGATCCGAGAAAGCCGGTGATGACGGTGACGGGGAGTTTCTCGAGGCCGGCCATGTCAGGTCTCTCCAAGGCTGCGAACGGGAGGATCGAGCGGCGGGATGCGGGCGATGCAGTTCTTGCGAAAATGCTCCGGGCGTTCGCGCCAGGGCACGAGACCGTCCGGGGCCTGACGGTACTTGTCTGCGCCCGCGGCGATCGTGTCGAGGTCGGTGCAAGGCTGAAGGCCGCCGTAGACATAGGTCCAGCGGCCCGGCCCCCTGAGCGCGATCGTGCACCCTCGCGAGCAGTTCGACAGGCATTCGACCGGCGTGACGGTGACGCCTTGAATGGCTGCGTCCGCGAGCTGCCTGTACAGGACAGCGCCCGGACGCACGTCCTCGTCCCCCGTCACGTCGCCGAGGCGGCAGCGCGTGCAGACCAGAAGCTCGACAGCCGACGGATGGTCTCGCATGCAGGCCACGCCAGTTCGAGAGCGGGGCATGCGGCGGAATCGCGGCCGTTCCCGGCTGCGCACCCGACCCCGGAACACCCCGCCCGGTTTCATTTCGTCGCGCTGGCAGGTCTCCCGGCTTGCGGATCTCGGGGCCGTCGGCCCCGTCGGCGGCCCTGCCTTCCCGGACCATCGGGTCCAGTGGCGTATCGGGCAACCTGTCCGGTCACGGTCGCGGGGGCGGCTGCGCTTCGGCCCGGCCCGGACCTGGCGCATTCCCTTTTCACCTGCTCTCGCAGGCACCAGCCCTGACAGTTGCTCAGGAGCAGCGCGGCGTGTCAAGCCGTGACGGTCCGCCGGGCGATGGCGAGGCGCGCCTGCGACAACCGCGCGGCGGATGCGGGCGCGCGGCGCGAGACCCGGCTTGATTGCCGATCGCACGCGGCCTAACGTTCGATCGATGGTGCCCGGAACTTCCGGGAGAATAGGGAAACCGGTGCGGGCACGACCCCAATTCCGGTGCTGCCCCCGCAACTGTAAGCGGTGCTCGTTCCCGAGAGCCACTGGACCCGATGGTCCGGGAAGGGGGGAGCGGACCTCAGCCGCGAGCCAGGAGACCTGCCATCGCCTTGGAAGCACCAACCCGGGCGGGGCGTCCGGAAGGGGGATCGTGTGACCCGAGCGTTGACCAGCGCCTGGATTAGACGCGCGCCTGTCGGCCCTGCATGTTCATTCAGGACACGGCATGCAGCGCGACAGCAGTCATGACGTGACATCTCGGTTCGGCGACTGTTCGAACGTCGGTCCATGCGCGGCGCGCTCGGTCCCGCTCGGGCTCAGGGCGTGCTCGTCAGCCGCGGTCTTCGGCGCGATCCTCGCGCCACTGAACACCGGCATATTCATCGGGCTGACCAAGATTCAGCAGCTGGCGATCGTAGGCGCTCCGGGGTCCGCGCTGTTCGTGCTAGCCGTCGCCAGCTTCGCCGAGGCCATCACCGTCGACCGGCTGGTCCTGACCGGCTTCGCCGCTTCCTTCATCGTGATGGAGCTGGCCAACGTCCTGATCTTACTCGGCGATCCACGCGCGACCTACACGGTGGCGTTCTGGATGCCGGGAGGGCTGGGACTGGCGCAATCGGCGTATCTTGGCTGGCCGCTTCAGGTGATGGCCGGTGCGGCGATACGGTTCCGGACCGTGGCGGGATCGCTGAACGCTAGGACCATCGGGGATGAGCCCGCGGCGACGCTGGCGATTTCGGCGGCGCAGTTCCGTCTGACGGCGCTCGTGGTCGCAGCGTTGGTCACTGGCTTCATGATCGCCTATTCCGGCGTCACCGGCTTCGTAGGCCTTACGGTCCCGCATATCGTGCGACTGATCGCGGGCGGCGACGACGCCCGGTTCTTGCCTGCCGCGATGCTCGCGGGCGCTGTCTTTCTCGTCCGGGCCGAGATCGTCGCGCGCGCCGTCATGCGCCGCGAGGACATGCCGATCGGCATCGTGACCAGCCACGTCGGCGGGGCGTTCTTCGTCTTGCGCCTGCGGAGGAACGCCAGAGATGCAGGCGGAGCTTCGCCGATCGCTCCCTGACGCCGCGCACGAGGTGCGGCGGCCTGACAACCGAGAGACCTGACCCGAGGAGGGACCCATGGACGACGTGACCCTACGCCACAACGAGAAGATGAAGCGCATCAAGGCCGCGCGCGACAAGATGATGGAGACGAAGACCGAGGAGAAGGGCCTAATCATCGTTCACACCGGCTCGGGCAAGGGCAAGAGCTCGTCCGCTTTCGGGATGGTCATGCGCTGCATCGCCTGGGGTATGCCCTGCGCCGTAGTCCAGTTCATCAAGGGCAACTGGGAGACCGGCGAGAAGACGCTGCTGCGTGACCGCTTCGCAGCGGAATGCCGCTTCTTCGTCTCCGGCGAGGGCTTCACGTGGGAAACCCAGGACCGCGAGCGCGACGTGGCGGCCGCCCGCAACGGCTGGGAGATCGCCAAGGCGCAGATCCTCGATCCCGCGATCGGTTTCGTCCTGCTGGACGAGATCAACATCGCGCTGCGCTACGATTACCTCGACATCGACGAGGTGGTGAACTTCCTCCTGACGCAGAAGCCCCGGATGACCCATGTCTGCCTGACCGGACGCAACGCCAAGCCCGAACTGATCGAGGCGGCCGATCTGGTGACAGAGATGACGCTGGTCAAGCATCCGTTCAAGGACGGCGTGAAGGCGCAGAAGGGCGTCGAGTTCTGATGACGGTCCAGACGCGACGTCCTCCCGCCAGCCCCTGCATCGGCGTCTGCGTCATCGACGAGGCGCGCGGGCTCTGCACCGGCTGCGTCCGGACGCTGGACGAGATCGCCGTCTGGGGCGGGGCCAGCGAGGCCTTTCGGTCCGCGGTCTGGGCCGCGCTACCCCTGCGCGCCGCCGCGATGGGCCTTACGACGCGTAGGCTGGACTGGCAGGGCGCGGCGCTTCTGGAAGCCGTCGCGCAGCGTTTCGTCGATGCCGAGGGCGCGTTCGTCGCGGGCGTCTACGGCGCGGTCGCCGAGGTGCGGCGCCAGCCCGACGAGCCGTTCGAGGCGCGTCGCGAAGGCGTCGTGCTGACGCTCACGACGCGCCGCTGCGCCCTGCAAGTGGAGGCGGCGTCCTGGATGACCGCGTTCGAGATCGCCCGGCCGGACCGTCCGCCCCTGATCGCGATCGCCGTCCCGTCGGGCCGCGCAGGGGACAGGGGCGCCGACGCGCTGACCTGTCTGGGACCAGACGAAGCGAGCCTCCTGCCGCGGGACGCCGGCGGACGGCGCTTCGATCTCGGCCTCGGGCGCCGCGCCGCGCGGTTCACGATCCGCTGCGACTCCGCGCTCGCCGCAGCCATCGCGCCGCATTGCGGCGCGCCGTGGCCCGCCTGCCTCGGGCTGATCGGCGGGAACGTGCTGGCGGCCAGTCCCGTCCGGGTGATCGAGGCGCCCGGCCTGCGCGCCGAAGTGGATGCGATCATTCCGTCGCGAGGCGGCGCATCGCCGGCAGGGCCGCACACGCACCTGCTGCCCGAACACATCTCGCAGGGATTCGATACGCCGCCGACCGTGCCGCTGCCTGAGGGATACGTCCTATCGGCCCTGTTCTATCCGTCGTGATCCCATGTCCCGCGCGCTGATGATCCAGGGAACCGGCAGCAATGTGGGAAAGTCCATGCTCGTGGCGGGCCTCTGTCGGGCGGCCCGTCTGCGGGGTCTCAGCGTCGCGCCGTTCAAGCCGCAGAACATGTCGAACAACGCCGCCGTGACTGTGGATGGCGGCGAAATCGGTCGCGCGCAGGCGTTGCAGGCGGTGGCTGCCGGACTGCCCGCCCACACCGACATGAACCCGGTGCTGCTGAAGCCCGAAACCGACGTGGGCGCGCAGGTGATCGTGCAGGGCCGCCGCCTGACGACGGCGCGCGCCCGGGCGTATCAGGCGCTGAAACCCCAACTGATGGGAAGCGTGCTCGAGAGTTACGGCAGGTTGCGCGCAGCCCATGACCTCGTCCTCGTCGAGGGCGCGGGCAGCCCTGCGGAGGTGAACCTCCGCGAGGGCGACATCGCCAACATGGGCTTCGCGCGCGCGGCGGACGCGCCGGTGATCCTCGCGGGCGATATCGACAGGGGCGGCGTGATCGCGCAGATCGTCGGCACGCAGGCGGTGATCGATCCGGACGACGCGGCGATGATCGCGGGCTTTCTGATCAACCGGTTCCGCGGCGACCCGCGGCTGTTCGACGACGGCTATTCCCTGATCTCGGCGCGCACGGGCTGGCGCGGCTACGGGGTTCTTCCGTGGTTTTCCGAAGCCTGGAGGCTGCCGGCCGAGGATGCGATGGACCTGGCCGCCCCGCGGCGGGCCGAGGGTCTGCACGTCGTCTGCCTCGTCCTGTCGCGGATCGCGAATTTCGACGATCTCGACCCTCTGGCACAGGAGCCGGGCGTGCGCCTGACGATGCTGGGCCCGGGCCGCGCCATTCCCGGCGACGCCGATCTGGTGATCCTGCCCGGCACGAAGTCGACGCGCGGCGATCTGGCCTTCCTGCGGGCGCAGGGATGGGACATCGACCTGGCCGCCCATGTCCGGCGCGGCGGCCGGGCGCTCGGCATCTGCGGCGGCTATCAGATCCTGGGCCGCCTTGTCGCCGACCCGATGGGCGTCGAGGGGCCGGCCGGAGCGGAGGAAGGGCTCGGCCTTCTCGACGTGGAGACGGTGATGACCGCGGACAAGCGCCTGAGCGTAGCGCGGGCCACCCACGCCGCGACGGGGTTGCCGTTCGACGGCTACGAGATCCATATCGGCCGGACGGAAGGGCCCGATCGCGCGCGCCCCTTCGCGTTTCTGGAGGGCAAGCCCGAAGGCGCAGTCAGCAGCGATGGCCGCGTCGCGGGCAGCTACCTTCACGGCATGTTCCGCGATGACGCCTTTCGCGCAGCCTGGCTCGCGGAATTCGGCGCGGCGTCGCAAGGCGGTTACGATCTCGGCGTGGATGCCGTGCTCGACGCGCTCGCGGCGCATGTTGAGGCGCACCTGGACGTGGAGGGGCTATTCGCCGCCGCGCGCTAACGCGGCCTCGAGTCGCTCCCATTCGAGCGCAACGCCCGGCAGCCCGAGCCGCAGCCAGCCACGGCTGTAGGGAAAGACGCGCGTCCAGATCTGCGCCCGCGCCAGCCGAGCCTGCGCCGCCCGTGCGTCGCCTGTTTCCACCGTTACGAAAAGCGCGCTGGACCCGACCGTGGTCCACCGTGCGCGCTCCGCCAGAAGCTCCGAGAGCCGCGCGACATCGGCGTGAAGCCGCGCCGCCGTGGCCGCCTGCCACGCGCGATCCGCCAGCGCCGCAGTCCCGATCGCGAGCGCCGGACCTGCCACCGACCAGGGCCCGGCAAGCGCCCGGAGAAGCGCCGTGGTCGTCGGCCCGCCCAGAGCAAAACCGAGCCGGACGCCCGCAAGCCCGTAGAACTTGCCGAAGGACCGCAGGACGACAGCCCTGTCGCCGAGCCTGGGCAGAATAGGGGCGAGCGAAAGCCCCTCCTCGGCGTCGGCGAAGCTCTCGTCGACGACCAGAAGACCCACTTGCGCCGCCAAGCCGGCCAAGGCCTCGGGCGGCCAGCGTCGGCCGTCGGGGTTATTGGGGTTCACTACGACCGCAAGATCCGCCCCCGCCATGGCGGACAGCCCTGGCGCGGGCGTGACCGTCCAGCCCTGCGCCGAAAGGGCCGCGGCATGTTCGTTGTAGCTGGGCGTCAGCACGGCGGCGCGGCCCGGCGCGCTCAATCGCGGCGTCAGCTGGATCGCCGCCTGCGCGCCCGCCAGGGCAACCACCGGCCCAGCGCATCCGAAAGACCGCGCAGCGATCTCCTCGAGCCGGGCGACGTCGCGCGCCATGGGCAGCGCCGTCCAGGCCTGCAGCGGCAAAGGCGGAACCGGATAGGGCAGACGGTTGATCCCGGTCGACAGGTCGATCCAGTCCGCGCCACCATAGGAGCTCTGCGCCCGGTCGAGATCGCCGCCATGATCGCGCATCACGGCCCTCGCTGGACCAGCGCCATGATCATCAGCATTCCGCCGCACAGCGCGATCGCGCGACGGTAGAGTGCGAGTCCATGGACAAGGTCGTCCGCTCGCGGGTCGCGCGCCGTGGCGTTGAGCCAAGGCTCGGCGGCGACACGGTCGTCGTAGATGCGCGGGCCGGACATTCGGACGCCGAGCGCACCCGACATCGCCGCCTCGGGCCAGCCCGCATTGGGCGAGCGGTGCTTGTGCGCGTCGCGCCACATGACCCGAAGCGATGCGGCACGCCCACTCGCCAGCGCTATCGCGAGCCCGGTCAGTCGGGCCGGGATGAGGTTCGCGAGATCGTCGAGCCTCGCGGCGCCCTTTCCGAAATCCTCGTAGCGCACAGTGCGGTGGCCGATCATCGAATCCAGCGTGTTGATCGCCTTGTAGGCCGCGATCCCCGGCAAACCGGCGACCGCGCCCCAGAACAGCGGCGCCACGATCCCGTCCGAAGCGTTCTCCGACAGACTTTCCAGCGCGGCCCGCGCCACACCTGCGGCGTCGAGGCGCGCCGGGTCACGCCCGACGATCATCGCGACGGCGACGCGCGCACCCGAGAGGTCGCCCTCGCCGAGCGGTCGGGCCACGGCGGCGACGTGGTCATGCAGAGACCGCGCGGCGATCAGCGGCCATGCGAGAACTGCGCCCAGCAGGATGCCCTCCAACCCCGATGGCAGCAATGTCTGAATCGCCAGCGCCGGCAACGCCGTCGCCGCGATCACGACCATCACGCAGAGGGCGCCCATCCCCTGCCGCCGGATTGCGCCGCCGCGGTTCCAACGCGCCTCCAGCAGCGCGATCAGGGCGCCGATCCAAGTCACCGGATGGCCTATCCGCCGATAGGCGTATGCAGGCCAGCCGACAACGGCGTCGATCGCCAGCGCGACGACCATCGTGCCTGCGAAGATCACGTGCGCCCTCCGGTCGAAAAGCGCAGGACATGCGTGTAGCCGTTGTCCCGCATGCGGGTCTCGCCTTCTGCAGGGGCATCGCCCGGCGCGAAGATCAGCGCGCGCGCAGGCCCGGTGTGTGCGCGCGCCCATCCCAGCGCGCAGAGATCGGCGGCCAGCGCAGGGGTCGGATCGTCGACAGGCCCCCGCATCGCGGTTGTCCGGGCTGCCGACAGGCTGGCGAGGCGCGCCGCCTGCGGCAAACTCGGCCCCTGCGCCCATTCTGCGATCAGGTCGTCGATCGGCGGAAAAGCCGTGTCTGAAGGGTCGGTCGCCATTGGCGGACCCCACAAACCGCCGAGGATCTCGGCCGCGGGCGGCGGCGGCAGCGCCGTCAGAACGCGCGCAGCCCGAGGCGCCCAAAGCACGGCGTCAGGGGAAGGCAGCATCAAGGGATCGACGGCGCCCTCGACCGTACGGCACGCGGCGGCGATCCGGCTATCCTGCCCGCCGGCAGCGCGGGACAGCGCCACCAGCGCCGCTGTCGACATGCCGGCTCCGCCTCCGGGCGGCAGGTCCGGCGCGACGACGACCCTCCCCCGCGCAGACAGACCAAGCGCCCTCAGCAGGGCGGCGGCCCGGTCCGGTCCGACAAGCCGCGCCGGGTCGTCGACCAGCAGCTCTGCCGCAGGTGACCATGTCACCGACGTCCCCCTCAGCGGGCATGCGAGCGTCACGAGTGCGACCTCGCCGGTCGCCACAAGGCAACCCTGCAGCCACTCCCCGAAGTGCCCGGCGACCCAGACCATGGCTCAAGCCGTTACATTCATTGCAAAGACGGACGCGGCGTTCGAGAGGCGCCGCAGCCGCAGCGCCGACATCGGCGCGATCTCGAATGTCAGTGCGAGTGGCGCCAGATCGAGCGCGCGCGCGGCGCCAGCGCGCTCGTCGCAAGTGTCGGCCGCAGCGTAAACCGGTGCAGAGGTCCGGGCTAGCGCGGCGGTCGTGTCAGAGGTACCGAGGACCCAGCTCGCTTTCTTGGAATCGCTCTCGCCACTCTGGGCGCGACGGTGGGCCACCGCGTCGCGGGAGAGCTCGCCGCGATCGTGCTCATCGGAACAGGGCAGACCGTCCTCGGCGTCGGGACCTTGTTCCCGTAGGCGAGCGTCCTCGGGCGGCCTTAACCCGGAGAACGGGGGCGCGGCGGTTTGCCGTGGGCGCGGGGCTATGTTTGCGCCCACCTGTCGTACACCCATGAGCGCGTGCGCCGACTGCGCTCGCGCCGTTGTTTCTGCGTCTCGCAGCGGCGCATCGGGGCGCACGAGCGGGCGCGCGCTCTCGATTTCAGAGCCGTGGCGGATCGGGAACAGGTCGGCGAAGTCAAGGCGGATGTCCTTGTCTCTATTGAGCTTCGAGTAGAGGCCGCTTCTCGTGAAGAAGGATATTGATGATGGCCGTCGGCAGCAAGCTTGAGGGCGCGTTTAAGAAGGGGATACCCAGGCGGAGTCTCGTGTGATTCATGGGGTGTCGGCCTCGTTGACCGAGATCGACGCCCATGCCCCGCCGTCGCGCCTAGCCCAGCGACATGTCCGACGCCCAGTGGGCGGCGATCGCAGCAATGATTAGGGACGCGGCGCCTGGCGGGCGCC